>CATKZA010000072.1 GCA_949841235.1 uncultured Clostridiaceae bacterium | reverse complement strand
CCACAGCATGTTCTATTGGGGCGTTGCAAAAACATATCAATATGGCGTTGCCGTGATGGAGACTTCTTGGGAGAGAGTCAGCGATAAGAAGAAGAGGGCGATAGACCGGAAGATTCATCGGATTGCGGAGAAGCTAAAGAAAAGGCAGGGGCATATTCATCCGTCAATAAAAACGAAACTTTTTTTCGAGGTTATGAGAAAGATGCAGAAGGGCGGCTGGAACGAAGCGGATGTGAATTATTGGAGGGATCAGGGATGGACAGGAAAGATGCGACCTTGGAAAAGATGATGCCAGATGAAAGAGATGGAAATTTAGGCAAGTCCAGCAATCTGACCACGCTCTGCTATATAGAAAGAGATGGCGAATACCTTATGATGCATCGGGTGAAGAAGGAGAATGACATCAATCAGGACAAATGGGTGGGGGTGGGGGGACACTTTGAGCCAGATGAAACTCCGGAGGAGTGCCTGTTGCGGGAAGTGAAGGAGGAGACGGGGCTGACGCTTACTTCCTGGAGATTTCGGGGACTTGTGACTTTTCAGTGCGACAGGTGGCAGACGGAGTACATGTGCCTGTATACGGCGGATGGCTTTTCCGGAGAGATCGGGGAGTGCGACGAGGGGAATCTGGAATGGGTTCCCAAGAAGAAGGTGTACGAGCTGCCTATCTGGGAGGGAGACGATATTTTCTTCCGGCTGCTGGAGGAGGATTATCCCTTCTTTTCCTTAAAGCTGAGATATGAGAAGGATGTGCTGGTGGAGGCTGTATTGGACGGGAAGCCTATGATGCCTGCGAGGGTGCAACAAGGATCATAGACAAAGTTCATAATATATGAAGTAAGGCAGGTGATGCAATGGATTTCTTTTATCCGGTATTGGGAAAGCAGGAGTGCCTGCCCTTTTATCTTGCCGGAATCGGGGTGGCAGACCCGGAATATCATGTGGTGCGGGAGCCAGGCTTGATCTCCCATCAGATTTCTTATACTCTGGCGGGAAAGGGTGAACTGCTGGTGGGCGGGGAAAGCTATGCGCTGGAAGAGGGGAGCCTTTTCTACATTGCCCCGGGGATTCCCCACGAGTATTATCCGGTGGAGGATGATAACTGGACTACCTGCTGGATCGTTTTTCGTGGGGATCATTTGGGGCAAATCATGCCAAAGCTGGGATTTGACGGGTTCCTTCAGAGGAGCGGGGCAGTTACGGAGGAGATGCAAAAGATATTTCGCAGAATGGAGTCTGCCGCAAAGGATCCCGTCTGGGGAGATGAAAAATGCTCGGTTCTGGTTTACGAGTATATTATGGCGGCGAGGAGGGCGATCCAGTCTGGAGAGAGGGGCGGCGAACGGGGAATGGGAAGCATTCTGGATGGGGCGTTGATGCATATTCATACCCATTATGCTCAGGATATCACTCTGGAGGAATTGGCGGGAATCTGTGGGGTGACGAAGCAGCATTTCTGTCGGGTATTTAAGGCGAAAACCGGGATGCGCCCCATGGAATACCTGGCTAGGAAGCGGATTGCGGAGGCAAGGGGATTGCTGCTAAACACCAAGATACCCGTGGCAGAGATTGGCAAAATGGTGGGATATGATAATCTTACCTATTTTGGAATGGTGTTTAAGAAATACGAGGGGATTTCCCCTACGGACTGCCGGAAGAGGAAGGGGACGGCTTTAATGTGGTAGGATGGCAATGTGCTGGTGCGGCTTTGTCTATCTAATGATGGGATGAACAGCCTCCACGGCATATGTTCATATCTTTGGAATGGGGAATTATTTCGGATTGTGTTGTCCTGTTAGAAATTATATAATACACGTAACAATTGTTTGTGTATCTGAAAAAGGAGGGCACTATGAGAAAAAGGCTGCTAACGGGTGCGGGGGCGCTGCTCCTGAGCATGTCTATGGTACTCACCGGGGGCATCTGGCCGGAGGCGAAGGCCGCCGGGAAGAAGGGCGTGCCGGAGACAAAGACGGGCACCATTGTCATCAATGGAAATGACATTCAGAAGGATAATGTAAATGGATTGACGTACAAGGGGTTTGGCCTTTTGAGCGGGAATTCCACCAGTGATTTGCTGATGGATTACAAGTCGGAAAATCCGGAAGCATATGCCAAATTGATGCAGTATCTTTTTGGCGGGGAGCATCCCATCATGACCCATGTCAAGTTGGAGATGGGAAATGACAGGAATACCTCCACTGGCCCGGAGTCTTCTACGAAGAGGTATAAGGAACAAAAGGCAAATGTAAAGCGCAATCCGGGATGGCAGCTGGCGGCGGATGCGAAGAAGATTAACCCAAATGTAAAGGTGAGCATCCTGTGCTGGTGTACGCCCAAATGGACTACTACGGACGAATTGAAATATATTTGGTTTAAGGAAAGCATTTTGGCAGGATACGAAGCCTATGGATTTATGGTGGACTATATTAATCCCAATGTGAATGAGGCGTGGAATGCCAGCAAAGACGTGGCGCGCACTAAGATGTTTGCCAAGCTGATCAGGGAGGAGAACAGCACGACCATACCTGACAAGAAGGCATTGGAGCTCTATCAGAAAATCAAGATGGTGGTATCCGATGAGGCGAACGTGGTCAGCGATGCTGTGGCTGAGACAATGAAAACGGATCAGGAATTTTATGATGCCGTGGGTGCTGTGGGATATCATTATAAGACGGCGGATGATGGCAATGGCGGCATGAAATGGCTGGCGGAAGAGAAGGACAAGGAGGTGTGGAACAGCGAGGGGCAGGCCACATTTTCTAATTCTGCCTTCCGTCCCGCCAACAATGTAAAAGACCCGGAGACGGCGGGAACAGGCATCGGCGGCGTGGGCAGCGCATTGGAAATGGGAAATGGAGTGATTAAGTTCTTTACGGATTCCAGAAGATCCCATGTGATTTACCAGCCGGCGATCGGCAGTTTTTATGAGGGCGGGCAGTATTCTTTCAAGGAATTGGTCAGCGCCAGGGATCCCTGGTCAGGATGGATACACTATGATGCGGGGCTACTGGTGTTGTCCCATCTGAGCAAGTTTGCGGTGACGGGCTGGGAGAACGAGGATAATACTGCGGGCATTTGGCGCGCCATTCCACAGGCTTCCAAGTCAACTGCCATCCAGACCAGTTCCAGCAACGAGGTGAATGGCCGAAATGGCGGAGAGAATTATATGACGTTGGCATCCCCCGCCAAAGATCATTTTTCTACAATGATAGTAAATGACAGCGAATATCCCATGACTTATACGTTGAAGACTGAAAATATGAGTTTGGCAGAGGATGCGAAGTTGGAGCTGTGGGAAACCAGAGCGGCAGACCAGGGCGCATTTAATGAGAACTATATGAAGTGCCTGGGGGACTTGCAAAAGAATGAAAAGGGAGAGTATGCATTTCATGTGAAGCCCTATTCTGTGGTGACGGTGACATCTCTGGATGTATCCGGCAGCCAGGAGCATACGGAACCCCTGCCTGTGGAGGGAGAGAGAACGGTTCTTGACACGGACAGCACGGGAAATCAGCAGAATACGGAGGACGGCTATCTCTACGCAGATGATTTTAACTATGAGGGCAAGAAAGTGCCTGTTCTGGATGGCAAGGGCGGCTATACCGGCGACACCGAGGATTATATTGACAATCGGGGCGGGGAGACCGGTGCCATTCCTCGGTACAACCATAACTTGAACGGCGCATTTGAGGTATACAGGAGGAATTCTAAGAATTTCGTATTGCGGCAGCAGCTTGACCAGGAGAAGTATGGCTTGGGCGGAACTTGGGGATCTGGCGATCCCGTCACTGCGATTGGGGATTATCGCTGGACGAATTATGCCGCATCTGTGGATGTGTGCTTTGAGAGGACGGTGGAGGAACAGTATGCGGCCATCGGCATTAGGCAGTTCGGCACCTCTCAGAGAATTTTGAATAGTTCGGGCTATACATTGCAGGTGAAGGAAACGGGAGAGTGGCAGTTGTTCCGCCTGAAAAAAGAGATGGCATCAGGAAAGATTGCCGCAGATAAGACCAAGGCAGGTACCTGGTTCCAGCTAAAACTCCGTGGGGCGGGGAATAAGATTCAGGCATATATCAACAATGAGCTGGTATCGGAATACGAGGATCCCTCTCCTATCACCGCAGGCCGGGTGGCGCTGGGATGCGATTACACCTTTACCCAGTTTGACAATCTGGCAGTGACCAAGGTAAAGGGATTTGCGCCGTATTATACGGAGGCGCTGGACAATATGGAAATGTATGATCTGACTCCTCAGAGGAATGCCAAGTTGGTTTACAATGACCAGTGGAGTCATACCAATGGACAGGGGATGTATGTATACCAGAGGAGCTCTTCCTGGAGCACTGGCGTTGGAGCATCCATGACCTATGCATTCAAAGGCACCGGCATGGAAATTATTGGGGCGAACAAGGCGACGAATAAGGTGAATGTCACGGTGGATGGAAATCTTTTGAAGCAGGGAGACCCCCTCCAGGAGGCCACGGATCTTTTGACAGCGTTTAGAATTGACGGGCTGGAGTATGGGGATCACACGGTAACGATTCAGGTGGCGGAGGGTTCCCTCCATGTGGATCTGGTGGGCATTTTGGGACAGGCATACCAGGGCGAGGAAGTGAATGTGGAGCCGAAAAAGGATGCCGAATTCAATCCTCCCAAGGAACTTGTGGTGGATTACCCGAAGACAGAGGAGCCGCCGAAAACAGACAATCCACCCACAAATAATCCTCCCCAAAATGATCTGCCCGCCAACGGTTCAGTGAAAAAGGCATACACTGCGCAAGTGGGCAACGGAAAATACAAGGTGACAGATGGAGCCAAGAAGACGGTGGCGTACGCCGCCGCTGTAAAGACTAAGGCTGCCAGCATTACAGTGCCAGCTACAGTGAAGATCAAGGTGAATGGCAAGTCCGTCACCTACAAGGTGACTTCTATTTCTGCCAGGGCCTTTGCGAAGTGCAAGAAGTTGAAGAAGGTGACGATTGGCAAGAATGTAACTTCCATCGGCAAAGAAGCGTTCAAAGGATGCAAGGCATTGAAAAAGATTGCGGTGAAGTCGAAAGTCTTGAAGAGCGTGGGCAAGAATGCGGTAAAGGGCATTCAGAAGAAAGCGGTGATTAGCTGTGGCAGCAAGGCAAAGGCATATAAGAAGCTGTTTTCCGGCAAGACGGGATTCAAGAAGCCTATGAAGGTGAAGAAGTAGGCGCAGGTGATGTTAGCATAGAGAAGAAAATGCCAAGGGCATGCAAAAAGGAGAGCGGGAAATGCTCTCCTTTTTGCATGCCCTTGGCATTTTTTTGTGTTTGCCCACGATATCACAAGGGAGATTAGATCTATTTGCTCTCGTCTCCGATCATCTTATCAAACATCGTACCTTTGGAAACTGCATATGATATCCAGTAAGCTCCTGCAAGAAGCGAAAGGATTTCAAATGGAGTATACGTCAGCGTTGTTTTGAGAAAATCGAAAGCAGCAGCGGCTTGTGCAACGCTAAAAGCAATGCAGGTTGCAGTTACCAACAAAAATGTGATGGCGTATACTTTTCGTGCTTTTTTTGGGGATTTTCTTTGCATAAGTGATGCTGACACTAATGCAGAAACAACAATGACACCTTCAATCATCATCTCAATCATACTTTTCACCTCGTTTTTTCTCTTGCTTTTCAACTTTTTACAGAATAATCCATCTATTCTAAAATGTCAAGTATTTCACTCACGGTCGTCCGCCCTTTTAAATAATCCATTGCATGAAAGAATAGTGAGAGAGATAAAATATAGTGATTGACAAAATGCTCTACATGATGTGATATAATATAGGTCTAGAAAATAAATACCTTAACGGCACCAATATGATTTGCTATAGCCCCTCCGGGGGATGCACACGATTTTTGTAAGGAAGCATCTGCGTTTGCACGCAGCAAAAATCGGCGCAGCGAACGCCAAAAACAAAGATTTTTGTCGTTCACTATAACATAGAAAGGAATAGGGGATGAAGAAAAAAAGACACATTCCTGCCCTGACAGTGGCAGAGGAAAAAATTGCATTTTTGATTTGGGATAGGGAAGAGATGAAGTGTATGGAGTTGGTGCGCATATTGGCAAGCCAGAGTCGACAGTATGTGGAGCGCAGCTTTGGCAAATTTAGGAAAATAATAATATTGCTATGTACAGTATGCCTGGTAGGATGCGCTTCCCGGGAGCCTAAGAAAAATGAGGGGATTGAGAGGAATGGGAAAGCGTTATCCTCTAAGGAATCATTTCAGACTGAACATCCTGAGGAAACTCCGATGGCAGAAAAAAGAACTGCGAAAAAGGAGGTCAGTCGGGATTGGTCGAAATATTTCCGCGATCTGAAGGGCGCAGCGGTGTTGTATGATGTTTCTCGGGAACAATATTCAATCTATCATAAAAAACTTGCGTTGAAACGCAGATCGCCCTGCTCCACATTTAAAATCATTTCCTCTCTTATTGGACTGGAGGAGGGGGTGATTTCCAATAAGCATTCCCTGCGCAAGTGGAGCGGGGAAATATTTTGGAAAGATGATTGGAATAAGGACATAGATTTTGAGGAGGCTTTTTCTACATCCTGTGTCTGGTATTTTCGTCAAGTAATTGATGAGTTAGGCAAAAGGACCATGAAAAGAGAATTGGAAAGACTGGAGTATGGAAATTGCGATATCAGCGATTGGAAAGGCAAGATGAATACAAATAATAATAATCGCGCATTAACTGGTTTTTGGATTGAGTCGTCTTTGAAGATATCTGCGAAAGAACAAGTTGAAGTGTTGGCGCGGATTTTTGAGAAGAAAGTCGCCTATAAACCAGAGACGCTACGCTTGCTGAAAAAGGCTATGGCGGTGCATGATCAGGAAGATTTGAAAGTGTCTTTTTACGGAAAGACCGGATTGGGAATGGATAGGGGCGTTGTGGTAGATGCGTGGTATGCGGGTTTTGCAGAGGGGGCAAAGGGAAATGTTTATTTTTGCGTCTATCTTGGGCGTTGCGAAAAAGAGGAAGTTTCTAGTGTGAAGGCAAAGGAGATTGCGCTTAGGATTGTATCGGACTACTTTGGGGAATAGTTGGAAACTTCTCTGGGCAATTGACCTATGAAAACAATCTTTTTGCATAATGAAAGGGATAGTAAATGTAAATAGCCTTGATTATAGTATACAAATTAATCATTAAATTCGTAATATGCGATTAAGGAAAGCGGAGTGTGGCTTATTCCATTTAGCGCTAAAAAACCAGAGAGACTTAAGGCGGGGAAAAAAGCGGAGGTATTGAAAGAATTGTCTAAGGAGCAAATATCTGAGCAGTATACGCCATATCCGATGAAAACGCATTATATTGATGCAGAAGAAAAGCAAAAGCATATGAAAAAATATGTCACGGTGAAACAAGCATTAGAGGATTTGGATGAACCTGAGCAATCCGCAGATATTAGTCAGCAAAAATATTCCAAGGCAAAAAGTTTGAAACAAAGAGGTAGTGGATAGAAAAAAATTTGAGCATCACAAATAAACCATCTTACGGTGGTCAAAAAAAATAAATATAAATGCAACACCCAATCAGGAAGTTGGTAAAGAGTCCTCTTTGATTAAGATAACCTCTTTGTCTAAGCAGATTAAGTGCCTGTGAAGTGGTTAAAATTTTTTCTTTATTCACAGGACGGGATTCAAGAAAACCCTCTGGTGTATATGGCTTTAAATCTGTGAGTATGTGCCA
>CATKZA010000071.1 GCA_949841235.1 uncultured Clostridiaceae bacterium | reverse complement strand
GACTACTGCAATCTTATTAAGGTGAAGAGTGCTAAGTGGGATAAGATTCTTTACAGGAATGAGGCAGTAGAGAAGGTCTTTCTGTCAGATTATATGGAATCTTTCTTAGAAGATGGCATTCGCAATGGACTGGATGCTCCCAGGAATTTGCAGGAGATTACTCTGGGAAAGGACTTGGCGGTATTTGGAAATATCAATGGCGCATCTGCCTTGGAAAAATTTAATGTCCATCCTAAAAATGCAAACTTCCAAGTAAAGGATCAGGTTCTGTTTTGCCATGACAAATTGATCTGTTATCCGGCAGGGAAGAAGGATACGGCTTATGCGGTGCCTGACCATGTGGTTGAAATCCATCCGTATGCTTTTTCCGATTCGAAGAATCTGGCGAAGGTATCTCTCCCCAAGTCCTTGAAGGAGATAAAGAATAATGCCTTTGAAAACAGCGGGCTGACAGAGATTGCCATACCTGAGCGCACAGAACTGTGGGCGTATGCTTTTAATGGCTGTACTAAGCTGCAGAAGGTGCTTTTGCCAAAATCCGTCTATTCCATGTTTGTGGTATTTAAAGATTGCCCTGTCCTTGGGACCGTCACGGTACCGAATACGGCAGTGGGCATTTATGGCCGCAACTTTGAAAATTGTCCCAGCCTGACGGAATTTCGGGTATCTCCAGGAGCAAGCGACTACCAGGTGGAGGATGGCGTTCTGCTTCGGAGGAGTACCCGGGAACTGGCGGCGTATCCCATGGGAAGGAAGGATGCCAGCTACACGTTGCCCAAAGGAATTAAGAAAATTGGCATAGGCGGTTTTTATGGCGCTGCGAACTTAAAAAAGATTACGCTAGACGATGCCCTTGTTGAAATTGACAGGGATGGATTGACGGATTGCAGCGCTTTGGAAAAATTGCGGATTCCCAGAAGGGTTAAGACGATAAATCCTTATGTGCAGGATTACGATTCAGAATTGTTTTCAGGATGCGCATCTCTTAAGGAAATTACGGTAGCTTCCGAAAACAATTATTTTTCCTCCTCCAAAGGCGTTCTGTACAATAAATCAGGAAAAACCTTGCTTCGCTATCCCCAGGCAAAGAGGGGAAGCAAATTTACGGTACCTAAAAAGGTCACCAAGATTGACGGATCCTCTATGGCACACACCAGATTTTTACAGAAAATCGTGATGGGAAACCATGTGAAATCTGTTGAGAGAGGAGCATTTATGGAGAGCGGAGCATTGAAAACCGTGGTGTTCCCTTCCAAATTGAAGAAATTGAATTCTCGGTGCTTCGAAAATTGCAGGAAATTGACAAAAGTTGAACTGCCGGATAAGATTACCGCGGTAAAAACAAAATTTTTTGCTCGCTGCACGGGTCTCCGGGAAGTGGTTCTGGGAAAGAATGTGAAGAATATTGAAGATAGGGCATTTTACGATTGCAAGAATCTGCGGAAGGTAACTTTCAAGGGAAAGAAATGGCTGGGAATGACGTATCATGGCAAATTGAGCGAAAATGATTCCTACTGTCCGTTCTATTTGGCGGGGAGTAAGGGGTATAGCAGGCTGACGATGCAAATTCCTAAGTGTTCTGCCTCTCAGAAGAAGAAGTGCAAGAAGGTGCTGTGGGGCAATGGATTGAATAAGAAGGCAAAAATAAAATTTGCAAAGAGATAGTGTCATGTACCGTTGACAATTAGGTAAACGGTACATGACACTAGTACAGCGAATATGAAGTAACTTTACGTTAAACTTGTCTAGATTTCCACTAAAAGAACTCAATATTCGCTGTACTAGTTTCTATGCCTTAGAATACATCGTTGAGCTTTTCCGTTCCCGGCAGCACGAAGCGTCCTTCCCGGATGATGGGAATCACTTCCCCAGCGGATGTATGCACCAGGATATCCCCCAGTTCGTCGTAGGGGATAGTGACATCCGTGTGGCAATTAAAGTATGCTTTCTTGCTGTCCGTGTGGCGGAGGCGGGAGCAGTCGTTTTCCTTGGCAATCATCTGCTTTCCGTCGGGATTGCAGGTGGCCAGGTCCTCCTCGTGGGAAAAGCAGGTGTCCCCCACGGCGAAATGAGGTCCCGTCTTCTCTGCGATGAGGATGGGGAGAAGATGGGAGATGTGGTGCTTTTTCCCCATCATGTAGGCAGTGGTGTTGGTGCCGATGGCAAATTCTCCCATGGGCAGCGTCTTGTGGTGAAAGAGCACATTCTCTGCAATGTATTTTTTGTTTTCTTCCTCCGTCTGGAAATTGCCGCAGTCATAGTCGGTAACCATTCCGTCCGTGAAGGATAGGGAAAAGTCATGGTATTCCAGATCATTCAGGTATACTTTTTTCACATGGAGAAGCCCATTGGTTCCCTGGAGCTTGGGGGAGGTGAACACCTCTCCCAGAGGGATGTTCACGTCTGCCAGGCAGTTTTCAAATTTTGTCTCCTTCTCAGGATTTTCCAGGGGCGTCAATGCCACCGTCAAATCCGTGCGGTTGCCGTCCCTGCCTGTAATGGTGACGTAATCGCCCTGATCCAGAGCGTTGATGATGCATGTCTGGATTTCCAGATATTCCTGCTGATCCAGAGTATTTACCAGAATGGTCTGGCGGAATATCTCTGGGAAGTCGCCTTGGATCTCTGGCAGGGGATAGGCAATGATGGAGAAACTGGTCTGGTCTCTGGGAACATATTTGTTCCGCACAAGCCCGCTGGCAGACTGGAACTCCAATTTCTGCTTTTGCTGTTTTTCGCTGTAATGGCAGGCATTCTCCTTGTCCTCCGGGTTAAAGGGAGTTTCGCCGAAGTTTTCTACCAAGGCGGGACCTGCGAAATCACCGCAAAGGTCTTTCATGGACTCCAGGGCCTGTTCCTGGAGGGCCAGTTTCCGCTCTGCATAGGCTTTGTCAAAAAAGATGGCATCGTCCATGCGATGGTCGTACTCGTATTGCCTATTAGGAGATGCGCCGTAGTATCCCACCTTTCCGCCAAGAGTTCTGCGGCTGATGCTTACGCCTGCCCGGTATATGATGGGGGAGAGTCCCATTTCCCCAAATTGGCGAATCACCTCTCGGATCATTCGCTCCATGCCCAGCCGATAGCGGATATTCACCGTCTTTTTCTCCGCAAGGTCGATGTGGTATAATTCAAATCCCCGGCGGTAGCCGTCCGTGAAGGTGAATGCCATGTCCCGGATCTCTTCTTCCGGCAAGTGATTCAGGTAGGCGGCCATCTCCAGTTCATTGAAGGAAATGTATTCCCCGAAGCGGTACAGATACCGCAGGTCGCTTAAATCACTGTGGCAGATGAGGTTAACGGCAAAGTCTCTGGAGGGATCGAAGGTATCCCGCAAATTGTCCTCCACGGTAATATCTGCGTAGTCATAAAAATGGTAATAGATGGCGGAACGCACTTCCTCATAACAGGCATCCGCCTCTTCCAGAATATTGTAAATCTCTATAAAGAGTTCATAGGTGGTGGTCAATTCAAACAGCCGGTCTTCGTATGCGTATACGATGCTGCTGCGCAGTTCCGTATACAGGCTTGCCAGAATCTGGCCGAATTCCTCGCCCAATGCGGCAGTGCCGTAGTCGGGATTGGCGTAGCTGGAGGCATAGTTTTCCCCGGCCACATCCTCGTACTGGGACTGATTGATCGCCTTCCAATCTTCTAATGAAAGGTGGTCAAGTCCCCCCTGCCGATGCTTTTGATGAAAATCGGCAATTTGCAGGAGAAAGGCTGAAACCTTGGCAAAATAATCTGGAAAAGCCTCTCCGTGATGCTTTATCCTGGGTTTTTCTGCGGTGCTTTCTTCCCGAATCTCCCGTATTCGGGCCACAGCCGTCTCCAAGCGTTCTAAGTAACTCTCCTCTGCCTTCTTTTTCTCTTCCAGTTGGTTCATATCGTCCTCATTTCTGCACTGCTCTGTATTCCATCAATGGAACCAAGCGGCAAGCATTGTGTCGCAGTGCTGACAAAACGCTTGCATCCCGGAAAAGTCCGGGTGGTGAATCATATTTTATTATGAACTGAACGACAAATTATTTTGTCGTTTACCATAAATTCCTCAGTATCTGCATCATTTGGTCGATCCTTGCCAAATAATTATGCTCTTGGCATACCAGTTCCATTCCGGCCTGTGCCATTTGCCTGCGGATGCTTTCATGGCGCAGATAGAAGTCTGTTTTCTCTAAGAGTTCCCCTCTGTCTTCAAAAATATCCATATGCTTTCCTGTTTCAAAATGGTTTTCAAATTCCGGCTGGTAATTGGATAGCAGAAAGCCGCCGCATCCCATGATATCCCACGCCCGCAGGGGAATCCCGGTGGTGATGTTGGGGATGGTCATATTCAGGTTGATCTTGCTGTGTCGAAAGATGTCTGGCATCTCCTTCTGATAATCCACCGGGGGATGGAATATCACGCCAGGCAAATCCAGCCTGTCGCTCCCTGTGAAAAGGTGTACCTTGTAGTCAGGTTCCAGATGTGCCGCCAGTGCGGACAGGTTTTCCTGCCGCTCCTCCGAGGCAGTCTGGAATCCCAGAATCGTGGTGGCGAACAGCTGCCTGATACCCGCAAAGGATTGTTCCGACTTGTGGTAGCAGGACAGATCTTCTAATTCCGCTACAATATCATCTGTCAGCAGAAGTTCCAGCATATTTCCCCCGGACACCAGTTTCTGGGCATTGATGGCACCCCGCAGATAGCCGGACAAATAATCCGGCAGGCTGTCCTTGATCTGCTGATAGGTATTTCTCTCGTAGAGGTTTCCCAGGAAGGACACGGGGTAATCAGCGCCGTTGGAAAAGGGATGCCTTTCCAGCCTGTGGGTGTTGACCGCCAAGGGAAGATGGTAGATATTGCTTACGCCCAGAGACTGAAATTCCCTATAGTTCTTATAATCAAAAGTAAATATGACATTGGTGGGGTAGAAGACGGAGGCATGGTACATTGCCAGAAGGGAGCCGTCGCAGTTCCAGCACACATAGGGGATGGATGCCTGGTGGCAGCCCTCGGCCAGCACCGGAAAATAATTAAGGGAGAATACAAAATCATAGTTTCCCACAGAAAGACGTTCTGCCAGTCTGTGGGTATAATCTGCATCCTCCTCCGGGTTCTCGATGGGTTCCGTGAGCATGGTGACAGAATATCCTTTCTGCTCGAAAGCCCATCGAGTGTCTGTTAGATTATAAGCGTTCCATTGATAGAATAAAATGTTCAAGTGACTGCTCCATGAAAAGTGTTATTAACTGCCGGGAACTTAGTTCGCAAGGTATTCTTTCAGCGCATCCTCCCAGTGCTTCATCCGATAGCTTCCCTGGCTGTTCAGCTTTTTATTTTCCAGCACGGAGTAGGCCGGACGCTTTGCCACGGAGGCGGGGTATTCTTCAGTAGTGACTGGTACCACGTTGATATCCACCCCTGCCAGGGCGAAAATCTTGCAGGCAAATTCATACCAGCTGGCAATGCCCTCGCATGTGCCATGGTAGATGCCGTATTCCCCGGAATCCACGATGTGGAGGATCATGCGGGCCAGTTCCATGGCGGAAGTGGGTGAGCCGTACTGGTCGTTGACCACGGTAATCTTGTCCCGGGTTTCTGCCAGCCGGAGCATGGTTTTTACAAAATTATTGCCATCTCCGTAAAGCCATGCAGTCCTGACAATGTAGTACCGATCCAGAATGGATGCCACGGCCTGCTCTCCCTCCAGCTTGGTGGAGCCATATACGCTCTGGGGACAGGGGGCATCCTCCTCTGTGTAGGGGGTGTCCGCATCTCCGGAAAACACATAGTCTGTGGAGACCTGAACCATCTGGGCATCAATTTCTTTAGCCACCGTGGCCAGGTTCTTTGGCCCCAATCCATTGATTTTCTGTGCGTTTTCTGCATCTGTCTCGCACTTGTCCACCGCCGTGTGGGCGGCGCAGTTGATAATGGTATCCGGATGCCTTTCCGTCAGGAGGCGGCGCACCTGATCCAAATCGCAAATATCCAGTTCGGCCACGTCCGTGTTGATGATTTCCACATCGGAATCCCGCAGCAGTTCATTTAAAGCTCGTCCCAACTGCCCATTGCAGCCCGTAATCAATACTTTCTTCATATGCAATCCCCTTTTCATATTATTTATAGCAGTGTTGCTGCTGATGGCATCTATGAGGAAACTTCTTCGTTTGCACGCAGCAAAAATCAGCGCAGCGAACGACAAAAATAAAAATTTTTGTCATTCACTATAGATAAATGTCATCAGAAAATGCCGGATGCTTGGTATCCTTCTCGGAAAGAATGGGTTCCTCCCCTTGGGGGACAGGCCATTCCACTCCGATGGAGGCATCGTTCCACAGGATTCCCGCCTCGGAAGAGGGGTCATAGAAATCCGTGCATTTGTATGTGAATTCCGCAGTATCCGACATGACATAAAATCCATGGGCAAATCCCTCTGGGACGTAAAACATATTTTTCTTTTCTGCGCTGAGTACCACGCCAAACCATTGGCCGTAGGTGGGGGAGTTCCGGCGAATGTCCACTGCTACGTCAAAGACTTCTCCGCTGGTGACCCGCACCAACTTTCCCTGGGTGTGGTTCTTCTGATAGTGCAGTCCCCGAAGCACCCCGTGGGTGGAACTGGACTGGTTGTCCTGCACGAAGACCATGTCTAGCCCGGCTTCTTTGAAGTCGGCGTAATTGTATGTCTCCATGAAATAGCCTCTGGAATCGCCAAATACTTTTGGCTGAATCGTATATAGTCCCTGGATGTCTCCGCAGGGTTCAATTTGGAAATTTCCCATGATGTGTTCCCGCCTTTCTTATAGTAAACATTAATCTTTAGTATAGCATTATTATTTCTTCTTCGCAAATGGTAAATTCTTTTTTCTTCCTTTTTTTTCTTTTTGCTTCTTTTTGGATTGCAGAATGGGGGTGTCTTGGGTGGTGGCGGTTTCCGGCAGTTCATGGCGCACCTCGGCCAGAATTTCTTTGAGGAGGGCTATCTGCTTTTCGTGAAGTTCCTCCCGCTGTCTGGTAAGATAGTCCATTTCTTTTAAAAGTTTGGTGGTAATTCGCTCGTAGATTCGGTCTTCTGACTCGTGTTCCATTTCAGCTACGGTGGCTCGAATCATTTTCCGCATCATCGCCTCGAAGTGACGCAGCTTCTCCTCCGCATCATTTCGATACTGGGAACTGTTTTCAGTATAGTTGCGGATTTCCGTGCCGCTTCTGGGATGGAGGGGCATAACTTGGGCAGTGTGGACTTTATTGCCTTCAGAATTTTCTTCATTCTGCACCCGCTCGTTCAGCTCTTCCCGCAGTTCGTATAGCCGCTGAGGATTCATCTGCCGCACGTTGTGGATATCTGGAAGAATCATCTTGATGGCTTTTAATTGAAAGCCTTGCTCTTTCAAGTCCTTGATATCCCGCAGCAGGGCGATGTCGTCCCCGGTGTAGAATCGGTGTCCCTGATTGTTTCGGGATATTTGCAGGCCTAATTCCATTTCCCAGTAGCGCAGAACATGGCTTTCCAGGGATAATTGCTTTGCAGCTTCTGAAATCGTTATCTTCTTATCTAACATTTACTTGAAATCCTTTCTAATGATGCCGTTAGTGTACTGTATCATTGAGATTTGCCCAAATATGAATGATGCAGTACACTAGTACAGCGTTTCCTAATTTCTTGATAGTTTAAACTTGCCTATTTTTCTGATTGCACATGACAAAAATCCTCAGCGGTCTACGCTCCGCTTCGGTCGGTGTTAAGCGCTCATCCACTGGATGAG
>CATKZA010000070.1 GCA_949841235.1 uncultured Clostridiaceae bacterium | reverse complement strand
CCACAAAATATCGGGGTACTTCTTTCCCTTTGCTGCGGTTTGCGTATCGGGGAAGTATGTGCCCTGCGCTGGGAACAGGTAGATATGGCGCGCCGGATAATCTCGGTACGTGGTACGGTAGGCAGAAGGCTATCATTGATCGCATGGCCGGCCGTCGGGTATGTGCAAAATGCGGCGCTACCTTCCATACGGTAAATATTCCCCCGAAAGTTGAGGGCGTATGTGACAACTGCGGCGGCGAACTCCAGCTCAGGGATGATGACCAGCCGGAGACTGTGAAGAAGAGACTGGACGTATATCATGAGCAGACTGCGCCTCTGATTGAGTATTATAAGGGGCAGGGAATCTTGCATGAGATTGACGGCACGCTGGGGATTGAGGGCGTAGCCAAGGCGATTGCCGCAGTAATAGGATGATGTAGATTAGAAAGAAGGCATAGTATGTCAGTAACAATTAAATCAGCACATGAAATAGAAATTATGCGGGAGGCGGGGAAAATACTTGCCGAGGTGCATGATGAGATGGCGAAGATAATCCGTCCCGGAATATCTACGATGGATATTAATAGAAGAGGGGAGGATGTGATTCGCAGTTACGGCTGTATTCCTTCGTTCTTGAATTATAATGGCTATCCCGCTGCCATTTGCGTTTCCGTGAATGATGAAGTGGTGCACGGCATTCCGAATAAGAAGCGGATTCTCCAGGAGGGAGACATTGTCAGCCTGGATGCCGGGGTCATTTACAAGGGATATCAGTCAGATGCTGCCAGGACTCACGGGGTGGGGCAGATTTCCCCGGAGAGCCAGCGTCTGATAGATATCACCAAGCAGAGTTTTTTCAAAGGAATTGAATTTGCCAGGGCGGGAAGGCATTTGTATGAGATATCCAAGGCGATACAGGACTTTGTGGAGGCCAATGGGTATTCCGTGGTCAGGGACTTGGTGGGACACGGCATTGGCAGGGAACTTCACGAGGAACCTCAGGTGCCGAACTTCAAGCCAATCGGCAGGGGGATGAAGCTCCGTCCGGGCATGACCCTTGCCATAGAGCCTATGGTGAACGAAGGTGCCTATGACGTGTGGGTGCTGGAGGATGATTGGACCGTTGTCACTAAGGATGAAACGAGATCCGCTCATTATGAAAACACGGTACTTATTACGGATGGGGAGCCGGAATTGCTTTCATATTGCGAGAATATGTCATAGGGAGTTGCTGCGAACAGCAACGCTAGGAATTGCCGGCCCTTAGCAAGGGCATGGCGCAGTTTTTCATCGTGAAGAAAAGCTCGTGCTTGTGCTGTAGCACAAGCATTGTGGCGATTCTTCATCTTAATTGAAGTAGAAATGCAATGTAGAAATGAGGAGTGAATATGTCGAAGGAAGATGTGATTGAAATTGAAGGCGTAGTAGTGGAGAAACTTCCGAATGCCATGTTTAAGGTGGAATTGGAAAATGGCCATCAGGTTTTGGCTCATATCAGCGGGAAGCTTCGCAAGAACTTTATCCGTATTCTGCCGGGAGATACTGTGACAATGGAAATGTCTCCCTATGATCTGACCAAGGGGCGTATTACTTGGAGAGATAAATAGAAGTCAGGATACTATAAATACGCAGTGAAAGTCATATTAGATCACGCTGTCCGCACAGATGGAGTGTGGAGGTGTGGTCTGCATTGCGTCCTCTTCCATGGAAATGGATGGGATGCCGTATACATGAGGATGATTTAGGGGAACATTGAGGGGGAATGAAAAATGCATATTGCAACGAACAGGTTTTACAAGCTTTGCTTGTGGATGACTGCTATTTTTGGCGGTATTTTATTGATTTTGTCGATGGTATCCATGATTGGATATCGGAAAATCTATAGTGGATCTTTTGTCTATGCCAGAGAATTTCTGACGGTAGTTTTGGCGGCGGCGTGTTTTGTTCTTGTATTCCAGTGGTTATATATGAGGTTGAAAAATACGGGGAGGAGGCTCTCCCTGTTTCTTTTTTTCTGCATTGTGGTAGCGCAAGTGCTGTTTCTGGTGTTCGTTTCCCGTCCCATGGTGATCAGCGATGCCGCCAGAGTGCAGAACGAGGCGCTGGATATGGTGAAGTGGAATCATGGCAAGATGGATTTGGACTATTCGTATATGCAGCAGTATACCAACAATCATTTTGTGGTGGTGCTATTTTATTATTTCTATAAAATTCTGTCCGTCCTGGGTATAACGGAAATCTGGATTCCTACCATTATATTGAATATCGCATGTATTGACCTGGGGATTTATATCACGTACCGCACGGCAAAGAGGCTGAAAGGAATAGGATGCGCCAATCTGGCTTTGGCGTTCTTCCTGCTATGCCCTACGACTTATGTGTGGCTGACCACGGCCTATACCAATACGTTCTCTTTTCCCTTCGTGATGGCGATTTTGTACCTATGCCTGTGGCTGCGGGGGGGAGAACCCAACTTGAAAAATATCGTGAAGTGCATTTTGCTGGGACTAGCCGTTGTGGTGGGATATTTTGTGCGCCCAACTACCATTCTTCCCATTATTGCCATGGCTCTTTTCTCGGCAGTGAAATTTTTTGAACAGCCACTGATGGTGAAGAAGAAGGAAATGCGCATGCTGAATCCGGAGTGGAATCTGACGAAGAGGGTTTCCGGAAAGAGGAATACCCTGATTAAGATGGCAATCGTGCTCTTGACGTGCGTGGTGACTTGGACAGGCTGCCAGATGCTGCTCTCCAGACATATTGACAGGGAGAAGATTACAGGGCAGTTTCCGGTGGAGCACTGGATTATGATGGGGCTGAATGAGCGTACCGGCGGAGGATTTGCGGGAGAGGACGTGTCATATACCAGGAGCTTTGAGGGGGTGGAGGCGAAAAAGAAGGCGGATGTGGCTCGCCTGAAAGAGAGGGTGAAGGACATGGGGCCAGCCAGGCTTCTCCTCCATGGCTTTGTAAAGCTGGCCAGAGTGTGGGCGATGGGGGATGATGATTCCCTGAAGAAGTCCAGTTATGCCCGGGATTATCCCATATTATATGAGCGGTTTATGGGAAGTCGCAATGGCTGGTTTCTGATATATATGCAAGCCTTCCGCATGGCGGTCTATATGTTGCTGTTCATCTCCGTGCTTCGGCAGATACGCCAGGGGGACTGCAAGGAAATCTTCCTATATACATTGACATTCCTGGGAGCGGTGCTATTCTTCTTGATCTGGGAGGCCAATATGAAGTATAACATCTGCTTTATGGGAGTCTATCTGCTCCTGATGGCAGATGGCACGGAGGCTCTTCGCCACCGGATATGCCTATATAAGATTGAGAGAAAGAAAAAGAAATGGGGGAGATATGTTTTTGCATCAATCGGGGGCGGATGCCTGATTGCCAGCCTGGCGTTGCAGATGCCCATGTTTATTGCTGAGGCCCATGTGGATGAGAAGCAGTATTATAATAGCAGAATCCAAGCTGATTCTGAGCCGATTGACCATTCCATCCAGGATATGCCCGCACTGCTGGAGCAGACCATTGAGGAAGGCCGGTTCCGATGGCGGGATGAGTGGAACTGCTTGGGGATTTTTTTTGAGAGAAGGGGGGCAATAACCCGGGAGGAGGAATACCTGGTGGAACTTATTGCCCAGCAGGATGATGAAGTGGTGTTCCGGCAGAAGATTGGCGTGAAGGACTTGGAGAAGAGAAATGCGTTCTGGATTCAAATTCAGGGAAGAAGAAGCAAATCGGACATGGGGTACCGCCTGAGATTGACCCATTTGGGGGGGGAATATGGCATGGTGCCGAAGATCAGCCTATTTCCGGCGTTCGATCCCTATCCCTATGGCTGCCTGTATGTGAATGGAAGAAAGACGGAATATGATCTTGCCATGTC
The DNA here is from genome assembly GCA_949841235.1 of uncultured Clostridiaceae bacterium. Lineage (GTDB taxonomy): Bacteria > Bacillota > Clostridia > Lachnospirales > Lachnospiraceae > Butyribacter. The sequence goes on along the minus strand of CATKZA010000070.1, from coordinate 3,988 downwards.
CATGCATAAGAAAGAATAGAGGAGGAAAACTGTCTCAATCTTAAGTAATCTTAATAATTTCTTAGGAAAATCTTAAGATTTGCCTGTTACCGTATAGGGGTAGGCGGTAACGGGCATTAATACCCTTAGAGATAAAATGCGGCATATGCTTGGCAGGGCTGTATGGGGGGCAAGGAGGGAACATGAGACAGTTTGTGCGTTTTGGGGGGCGTTTTGGCTTGTGGCTTGCACTGTTTTTCTGCGTAGTGCTGCTATTATTGTCCGGAATGGGAATTTCGGAATATGGCAGTGAGTTCCAGAATAGCAGTGCATTTTTTGCGGCAGTTGTGATGGCGGCAGGAATACTCCTGGCATTTGTGTGGCTGGCTCGGTTGAATTCATTTGGGGGGAATCGAATGTGTGTGTGGTTGTATTTGGGGATCATAGCCGCGCAGGTGTTTTTTCTGACCATGGTATCCCGTCCCATGAGCATCGCCGATCCGGCCAGAGTGCAGAATGCGGCGTTGGAAATGCTGAGATATGGACATGGGCAGATGAATGCGGACAACATATATCTGCAAAACTATCCTAACAATCATTTTCTTATCATCGTCTTTTATTATTTTTATAGGATGTTGGAGTTTGTGGGCATCACGAAGGTATGGATTCCCACGATTGTTCTGAATATATGCTGTATAGATTTGGGGATTTATCTGACTTGCGCCGCGGCAAGGAAGCTCAGGGGGGTTGTGGCAGCCAATGTGGTGCTTCTTCTATTTTTATTATGCCCTACCACGTATCTATGGCTGACTTCGGTTTACACGAATACCATTTCCTTTCCCTTTCTGGCGGGAATATTGTATCTGGGGGCAGATGTGGGGCAGTCGCCTTCTCGTGGAAGGACGGCGGTGAAAATTATTCTGATGGGAATTTTGATGGTGGTGGGATCTTTTGTGCGTCCCACGACAGCCATCTCGGTGGTTGCGCTGATTCTATACCGCTGCGTGGATGCTTTTCAATAGAATCAGGGGAGAACCCGTGAGGAAAATGGCAGCCGCCTTGATTGGAAAGAAAACCTGGGAAAGCCTGCGGGGGAATTATTGCTGCTGGTCTGCGCGGTGGGCGTTACCTGGTTTGGGTGTTGCAGGATGATTGACAGCCATGTGGATGAGGAGCGATTTACAGGGAAATTCCCCGCCGTTCACTGGGTCATGATGGGAATGAATGAGGAGTCCCGGGGAGGGTACAGCAGAGAGGACAGGCTGTATACCGGCTCCTTTCCAAAATTCGAGGATAAGAAGCGGGCTGACATGGAGCGGCTGAAGCAGAGGCTTCATTCTATGGGCGCTTCTGGCGTGGGGAAGCAGTTGGTGGAAAAACTTAACCGGGTGTGGGCGCTGGGGGATGATGACGGCATTTCCAACGCAAGGTATGCATATTATTTTCCGCCCCTGTTTTCCTATGTCTTGGGAAAAGATAATGCCTGGTTTGTTATTTATATGCAGGCTTTTCGGATCGGGATGTTTTTCTTGATGAGCTGCGCTTTGCTGGGGCAATTAAGGAGGAGGGAATGCACGCCGGTGTTTTTGTATGCTTTGACTTTTTTGGGGGCGGTGTTCTTTTTCCTTCTCTGGGAAGCGGGAAAGCGATATAACATCTGTTTCAATGGAGTCTGCTTGCTTTTGATGGCGGTGGGAGTTTGCGAACTGAGGCAGTGGATGGCGGGAGGCGCAAGGAGGTTGATGCGGTGTGCTTCCGGGAGAGAAAGATTGGTCAGGGGAATCGCGATGGGAGGAGTGCCCGTAGCGGTGTTTTGCCTGTTTGCCGCATGTCTCGTCATAGGAATGGATTGCCGCAAACCAGGGGCGGCGGATCGGACGATTTGCTATTGCAGCAAGATGGGTACCGATGCAGAATCTATTTATTGGAAGGGAATCAGCAGGGCGGTTTTGCTGGAGCAGACTATCGGGATGGGACAGGGGGAGCGGTGTGGCTCCTGGAATCGCATCAAGATCTATTTTGCGAACCTGAAGCCGCAGGAAAGGGTGGCGGAATACCGAGCGGAATTGATTTCCCTGGAAGATAATCAGGTGATTTATGCCAAGAAAATCGCACCCTGCCAGATCAAGCCTGATGGAGGGTTTGTGATTCGGCTGAAACAGAAGAAATCATCCCCCGTGGGCTATAAATTGCGGTTGACACATTTGGGGAAACATTGTAATCTGATACCGATGGTATGTAAATTTCCATTGCTGAATCCCTACCCCTACGGCTCTCTGTCCGCAAATGGGAGGGAGAGGGATTGGGATCTGTCCATGTGCATTTACCATGTACGAAAGTAATTTCTATAGTGAAGGCAATATATGTAATTTTGTCCTTTGCTATAAATAAGATATCTCAGGAGGATGAATGGATGAACAAGAATGAATTTGCAATGACGCCGCCCATGGGTTGGAATAGTTATGACTACTATGACACTTCTGTCAATGAGGAGCAGGTGCGGGCGACCGCCCGGTATATGGCGGAAAATCTCAGGGAATTTGGCTGGGAGTACATTGTGGTGGATATCGAGTGGTACAGTTATGACACGGGGAGCCAGAGGGACAAGTATCAGTACATTCCTTTCTGGAAGGTGGAGATGGACGAGTATTCACGGCTGATGCCCTGCGTGCAGAAGTTTCCCTCGGCGGCTGGCGGGAAAGGATTTGGGCCGCTGGCGGACTATATACATAGTTTGGGATTAAAGTTTGGCATCCATATCATGCGGGGGATTCCCAGGGAGGCCGCCCACGCCCATGGGAAGATCAAGGGGACGGATGTCCTTGCCTGCGACGTGGCGGATCCGTCGAATATCTGCGAGTGGAACCCGGATATGTACGGAGTGCGCCCGGAATTAGAGGCTTCCCAGAAATATTATGATTTTCTGATGGAACTGTATGCCCGGTGGGGAGTAGATTTTATCAAATGCGACGATATCTGCCGCATGGATATGAAATCGGCGAAGCAGGAGATCGTGATGCTCCATCGAGCCATAGAAAAGTGCGGCCGTCCCATTGTCCTCAGCCTGTCTCCGGGGCCTGCAAAGATCGAGGAGGCATGGTTCTATCAGAAATACGCCAATATGTGGCGGATTACGGATGATTTCTGGGATCGTTGGGAACTGCTAAAGCCCATGTTCTGGCGGTGCGAGTTGTGGCAGGATCATGTAAGGGAGGGCTGCTTCCCGGATTGCGACATGCTGACGCTGGGCAAATTGGGGAAAGGATTTGGACATGAGTGGGAGACGAACTTCACTCATGAGGAGCAGATCACTATGATGACTTTGTGGTGCATCTTCCGATCGCCCATGATGATTGGCACGGATCTGCCCCAGCTGGATGATTGGACGAAGGGGCTTCTGACCAATGGGGAGGTGCTGGGGCTTCTGAAGCATTCCGGAGGAGCCAGGCAGATTGAGCGGGATGAGGAGCATGCAATATGGTGTTCCATGGACACGGAGGAACCTGCGGGATATCTGGCGATGTTCAATCTGGCAGACCAGGAAAGAGAGATTGAGGTTCCCTGGGATGCGGTGGAGGAGTATGGCATATATGGCAGGAGCGGAAAGGAACTGTGGAGTGGCCAAGAGGTGGCATTGCAGGAGAAGGAGCGGGTCGGGGTTCCCGCCCATGGCGCAAGGCTATATAAGATCGGGAGGTGAGATAGCAGGGAAATCCATCCATCGGTTTCATCTGTTAGGCGGAAATTGCACCCAAATACATTTTTATTTCGTTGTATATATTAAAGATTAGGGGGCGGTTTCTTATGAAAGCAATGAAAAAGAATTGGATGAAAATAGTGGGAATGGTGTTGGCAGTGGTTATGTTTTTGTGCTTTCTCGCTTTTGGACTATTTTATTGGAGGGTGAAGCATTCTATTTTGGGAGAAACAGGGATGCGGCGCATGTTCGGGGCGAAAGGGATTTATTTGATGCAGTACATGGATGGCGGGGATGATTTGAATGAGGGTG
>CATKZA010000069.1 GCA_949841235.1 uncultured Clostridiaceae bacterium | reverse complement strand
CGTAATCATATCAGAAGAACGAATAGATACTTCCCCATCCTCCCGCAATGACCACTGAACTGGGAAATACTCCTTCACCGCCACATTCCTTCCCAGATTGATATCCTCGCATAAATAAGTAATGCCAAAGCCACCGATTCCTATGGTTCCCAGCACTCGATACCGATTTGCCAGCAGGGTATCCTCCGGCAGGGCATCCTTTCCCTGCCTCCCGCCCTGCACTTTTGCAATCCCCCCAGGTATCTCCTTAGAAAAAAACTCCAAAATGCGACATTTTTCGACGGGAAGATAGGTATCCTTCATGGAGAACACCCATGTGGGATGCCCGGCGATATCCCGATATCCCAGCATCTGATAATCAAGCCCGCTCTCCCCGGAAAATACCAGTTCCTGCTCAGAGGAAGAATCCTCTCCCTCCGAGTTGTACCCTGATTCCTGTTCGGAAGGAGAAGAGGCCGGAAAACCCTCCCGCCATCTCAAAAAAAAGCAGGAAATATCCAGAACCCTGTCATAAGCCCGCCAAATGGCTTGATGCTCTCTTTCCATATACAAGTCCCCCAATACATACCGCTGGTCTAGCACCCTACCCGTCTCCCAGCCATCCAGAGATTGCTTCTGTGCATCTTTCATCCTCCCGCAGAAAGCACATCGGATTGCTCCTTTCTCCAGTCGTGCAAAGCATCCTCTGCACCGCTCTTGCCTATCCATATCCCACCTCTTTCATCATCGTCCGCACACCCTACTGCTTTTCCTTCTGGCTTTTCAAATACTCCCGAACCACGTCATCCCGACTTTTTGCCGCATCGCCTCGACTGTCTGCCATATTTTCCTGACTCCTCGCCACCTCTTCTGAACCGCTTGCCATGTTTGCCTGATTCATTGCCACCTCTTCCTGACCGCTTGTCACATTTGGATACCCCTTTACCGTCATCCTTCCAGAGCGGCCAGTATCTGTCTCCCCAGATGCTCCTCCCATCATTTCCTCCTGATAAAGCCCGGCGTACAACTCCGCCATGGTTTGGCAGCGACCTTCTATCTGAATCGCCAGCCCCTTCATCAGGATAGCGTCCTGCTCCTCTGTGACAGCCACCCCCAACCCTCTCAATGGCTTCACCAAATCTTCCTTTTCCCTCTCCTTCGCTCTCTGCACTTTTACGCCGCTAAGGAGATAATAGATAGTGGCACACAAACTGTAGACATCCGTCCATGATCCCTGATTGCCATTTCTATCATACTGTTCCAACGGTGCATAGCCATGCTTTAAAAGCACCGATCGATTTCGAACGTCCTGATAGCTGCTGGCAGCTCCAAAATCAATGACCTTTGCCTGATACTTCCGATTTACCATAATATTTTCCGGGCTGATATCCCTGTGTATCACTCCCTCCCGGTGAACTGCATGCAATGCCCGCATCACATCCCGCAGCATCTGAAAAAGATTGCCTGGTGCCAAAATGCCACCACATGCCTTGGCCAGCTGTTTCAGATTGATGCCCTCTATGTATTCCATCACGATGTAAGCAGTATGGTTTCCATAAAAGAAATCCCTCACTGATACGATGCCCGGCATCAGATAGAACTTGGAGAGATTTTCCGCCTCCTTGATGTAGGATTGCAAGCCTCCGATATAGGCATGCTTTGCCTGTTCCGTATTCTGGGTAAATACATTGACGCTGTAGGTATAGTTCTGGGAGGAGGCATACTCCTCCGTGTGCCGCTCTGCCACGCCATGGGGAAAATACTCCTTAATGCACACTCGCTTGCTTTGAAAAATGTCCCATCCGATATAAGTAATGCCAAATCCCCCCATTCCAATGACCTTCCCCATGATGTACCTCCCATCAATAATCTCATAGAGAGGCATGCTGTTTTCCGGCTGCCTGTACTTCTGCCTGAAAAATCCGCATTTGGGGCAGGGACGCTGGGGATGCTCCATGATTTCCATGCATCCCATGCAGAGCCTGTTCGGATCTACTAATTTCTTTCCCATTGCCTGTTCTCCTTATGTTCGTCTAATATATCATCCGTTATTTTATCTATTGGCCTCATGGCAACTTTCCTTCTATCATGCGACTAATACAACGAATATTAAGTCCTTGATATATTCATGCTGAAAAATAACGCATCAAAACATGAACTCTTCCCCATGCTCATTAATCAATAAATGAAATTACATTATCATCATAACCGGGACGTTTTGGCTTCGGGGTCTTTTTTGGCTTCGGCTTTGCAGTCTTTTTCGACTTCAACTTCGATGACTTTTTCGACTTTGACTCCGATGGCTTTTTGGGCCTAGGTGTTCTTTTAGGCATTGGCGTGGCCTCAGGGGTGGAAATTGGCAAAATCCCCATGCTCACTACCACTCCCACCCTCTCCGGCACATTATAATTGGCGGTATCCGCTCTGTTTCTATTGAATTTTTCCCCTTCGGGAATCTCCTGGCTGATAATGGTTCCCTCCGGCGCATCATCCTCTATTTTCCGGGATACCCCAACTGCCATGGAAAGCCCTTGATTCTTCAACTTCTTTCTCGCCTGTTCCAGAGTAAGCCCTCCCAAGTCCGGCATATATACCTGATAATCCTTTTCCTGTCCCCAGGAAATCTGCACGGTAAATCTCGCCAAATCCTTTACCGCCATATTACCTGAACTGCTCTGGGTATAGCACTTGTCCTTTTCCGTACTCTTTGTATAGTTATAAATACACATTTTCCCCTGATATTTATTTTTACAGATTCGTTTAAGAGCAGTGCGGACTTCCTTTGCATTTTTGCCCTTGAAATTCTCCATCGTAAGCATGGTACCGCTCTCCACCTTCAAATGCAGGCGATCCACGGAATCCACGTCCGTCCCCGCAGACGGCTCCATGGCAATCACTGTATTTGCCGCATTATCGGGATTATAAATATACGATATATCTGTCTGAATGCCATATTTCTCCAAACCCTTTTGCGCGCTATCCAAGGACTTGCCCTCGCACTGAGGCAAAACCTCCTCACTGATGGATACCGTCTCCCGGCTCTTTCTCTGAAATGGGGCAATCGCCGCCACGCATCCCACCGCCACCAGAATAGCTGCAGCAGTAGTCCCGCATGCCAGCACGGCCTTTTTCCACAGGGGAAGGCGTTGCAGCTTCTTCATGAATCCGTCTTTTTCCTCCGCTTCCGGCAAAATCCAATCAGGCTCATATACAGGGACGAAATTCCTTCCATCCAAAACCTCCATGAAATCTTGGGCATTCTGCAGGCGGTATTGGGGCATCACATTCAGGCATACCATAATGCCCATCTCTGCCTGTTCCGGAATATGTATCCCCAAATCCGACAAAGAAGGCAATTTGTCTTCGCTCATCCTCTCATTGGCCGGCTGAGGCTTTACGCCTGTAAGCATTCGATAGAACATGGCCGCCACCGCATATAGATCCGTGTATGGACCCTGCTTCGCTTCTCTGCCGTATTGCTCTATGGGCGCATACCCCGCTTTTAATACGATATCCTGATGCATATTGGCCAGCGCAGTGGCATGCTTTGCCGCACCAAAATCAATGAGCTTGACGAATCCGTCTCTCGTGACAAATATATTGTCCGGGGCGATATCCCGATGCAGGATGCCTCGCCTATGTATTTCCCGCAATGTATACAGCACCGTGAGCATGACCCGGCGGCTCCACTCATAATCCAGCCTGCCTCCCCGCTCTTCCATAATGGTTTTCACATCCGTCCCATCCAGATATTCCATAATGATATAGCCGGTGCCGTTTTCCTCGAAGAAATTATATACCTGGACAATCCCCTTCACGTCCTGGAGCGTGGCAATACTCCGAGCCTCCTCCAGAAATTGAAACAATCCGGCACGGAACCGCTGCTGGCTCACCCTGTCAGACACCGACACCTCCCCCCGCATCCTCTCCCTGGTGGATAAATGCTTGGGAAAGTATTCCTTAATGGCCACCCGACATTGCAATACCTGATTCCATCCGATGTAGGTGTTGCCGAATCCCCCGGAGCCAAGCACCTTCCCCACGAGAAATTTCCCCTGCAGCACGCTGCCCGGCACTAGGAATGTCTCCGTGTCGCAGGGTATATTGAGAGGCTCCCCGCAGTGGGGGCAGATCTGCATTGCCTTGTCAGGAATGGGCTTCATGCAACTGTAACAACGTTCCATATTGATTGCCTCCTTTGTCATTTAATCACCTCGCCTTAGGTCAGAACCGCTACATGATAGCAATCTACATAGCGTGAGGATCTGCTTTCGGTTTCTCTGGTTTCTTCGGCTGCGTCGGGGGTTTTTGAACTGGCGGCCGGGTATAGGTATTATTTTGCTCGGGTACCGGCGTTACTCTCGGTGTGGGCGTTGCCGGCAGGACTGCGGATGTGATTTGCAGCGTTTTTCCATATCTGCATAGATTAGCATCCACCTTCATCACCGTAGCATTGTCCCCATACCCATTCTTTTTCAGGATAATATGGCACTTTTTGCATGCGGCATCCAATTCGGATACCTTGACCCTTCCCAGTGTCAATTTTGTTCCCACGACAGAAAACAGTTCTCCTCCATCTTCCTTCTGCGAATACTTTTCTCCATTTTTCAAAGAATTGGAAAGCACCTCCACAATCGTGCCCTCCTGATCGCCTTTTCTGAAACTGAGATAGTTTTCCCGGTAATAATCAGGCTTTAATGCTCTTTTATTCTTGTCCCCGTCACCCTTCCCATCTCCTTTTTTATAGTTAAACAGTATGTTTTGCACCAATTTTCCCTTATAATAATCCTCGTTGCGAGTTGGATCTTTGGGCCAGGAATAATAAGCCCCTTGAAAAACCGTCACATAGAGTTTGCTCACATCCAAAGGATTCTTCTTCTGAATATCTTCTGGAGAATAATTTTCACCATCGTATTCTATCTTCTCAATCATTCCATATGGCTTGCTATACGACCTCGCCTGATAATTTCCATCCTGAGGGTAATATCTGCTCTCATATCTCTGCTCACCCTCCGTTATTTTGGAGCAGTTCTTCATCCATTTCTTCTGAAATGTCACTCTATGCCTGCTGGCAATGACGATTTTCGCAATCTTCTGTCCCTTCTTCTCCGGCTCTGGCTCCCGCTTCGGCACAGAAACCCCCTCTGTCAGCGATTTGTCCTTGGTGCAATCCTCGAATTCCATGACCATATCCTGATCGCCCACCGTATTATCATAGCAGTATTCCTTTTCCACATGCTCGATATCAAAGCCATAGCCCTTCCACTTTTTCTGAAAAGTATCGTAGGTCTGGTTGATATTCTGAGAGAATTTGCTCTCTTCCTGGCCCACCATCTTCTTTTCATGATTTTCCATTCCCTGGCGTACTAAAACCACTCCCCCGGCAATCAGCCCGCACACGGCTACCGCTACCAGTCCCTTTGCCCAGACTGGCAGTTTTCCTGTCTCCCTCTTCCTCTGCTTTACCTTGATTCTCTGAGTATTGCCTGAGGTCAGTTCCCGATAAAATGCCTCTGCGGATGGCGTTCTGTCCTTCTGATAGACATTCATCGCATTCATCAGTGCATTTTCCACAGAGGAATTTATGGCAATCCCCAGCTTGGAGGGTTCCTGCAAATCATCCTCGAATGCCCTCTCCACGGATTCCGTAGGTACCTTGCCCGTAATCATACGGTACATGACCGCCCCCAGGGCGTACACGTCCGTCCAAGGTCCCCTCTGCCCCTGGCTGCGGTACTGCTCCTCCGGCGCATAGCCCTGCTTCAAGATAATGGCAAGGCTCTTGGAATTGGCCGTAGTCACATATCTGGTCGCACCAAAATCCAATAATTTCACCTTGCGATCTGCGGTTAACATGATCGTCTCCGGCGCAATGTCACAATGAATGATATCCTGAGGATGCAATCTGGACAGCCCCTGTAAAATATTGCAAATCAGGGAAACGGCCTCCTCGGGCTTGAATACCGTCTTTTCATCCAGTATCTCCTTCAAGGTCTTTCCCTCCAGATATTCCGAAATCACATAGCCCGTATCATTTTCCGCAATGCAGTCGTACACTCTGGCAATTCCAGGCATGTCCCCCAGCTGCTGGATTCGGTTTCCCTCATTTAGATATGTCATAAGTCCCTGCTGAAACTGGTCCAGTGCATCGCCGGAATAGATGGTAACCATGCTCTCCCCCTGGGAGCGGGTAGAAAAGTCATTGGGCAAATATTCCCCAATGATGACTCTGCGATCCTTCTCCGCATCTAAGCCAATATACTTTACGGTATATCCGCCATACTTTAATGCCCTTCCAACAATGTACTTTCCGCCAATCACCGTCCCCGGCTTCAGATAGTAGGATTCCTGCACAGCACTTGCCTCATCGTAGCCACAATGCGGGCATACCTGGAGATGATCCTCCATCTCCATCATGCATCCCATGCAATATTTCATACTGTCACCTATCCCTTTCTTCTATTTATATGTAACCTTCATCTGGTCTTTCACCGTGCCACCCGCCGCCTTGCAGGTAATCTGCACCTTGAATTTCTTGATTTTCACTCTTTTGCTATTCGACATATAGCATTCTTTCTGCGCAACAGTGGGCTGGATAAATTTCTCCGCCGCTTTCTTTATGGGAATAAACTTCTTTCCATTCTTTGAATACCATACCTTGAGCTTGATATTCTTTATCCCATATTTCTTCTTATTCTTCGCAATCTTTTTTAAATCCTTAGAAAAAGCGCAAACAATCTTTCTGCCACCATTTTTCTTCGTGAACTTCACGTTCAAGGGCAGATGCATCGCCACCTGAATGGAAATATCGGGAAGAGCAACTTTGTCATACCGAATATCCTCCAATGGCACAGACAATTTTTTCTTAAATTTGTTTGCACGAAGACTATTGTTCTTTACCTCCAAATAACTGCCGCTTTTCTTGATCTTATTGACGGTGATGCCCGATGACTTGCCAAATACATCGTCAACCAACTCCTTCTTGCTGTGTTTTTTCATAAGCGTCATTTCAAAGCCGGAGGATTGATAGCCAATGACAACGCCCTCCACCTTTTCCGTCAATTTCTTTCCATCATTTCCTAAAGCCGTCACCTCGCACTGCCAGGTGTTCTTCCCAAGCTTGGTCACTGGCTTGCTGATCGCGTCCTTGTTTGACTGCTCCTTCTTCCCATTCCATTTCCATGTATAGCTGATGCGGAAATCGCTCTCCGCAGCGTTGGATATGGATGCCGTAATTTTGATGGATACGCTTGTGCCCTTTTTCTGGAGCTGGGGGGCGGGGGTGCGGAGGGTGAGGACGGGGTCGGGAGTGGGGGAGGGAGTGGGGGATTTTACTAAATTCACAAAAACCTGTGAAGAAGGTTCTATCTTGCCCTGATTCACTGTAAATGTTCCTTTTCCCTTTCCCTCTGGATCCTCATACCCTTCCTTTGTTACTAAATATTCATAATTTCCCTCTTTTAAATCTTTTACTTCATATCTTAATTCATTTTCATTAGTCGTTACGTCAATAGTTTTTTTATCTTCTCCTTCTATCTTCCATACCTCAACTCTTGCATCAACAATGTCTACACATTCGCCATTTTCTAATTTCCTCACAATAATTATAAAAGTCGGCTCTGATACCGGTTCTAACGATGGCGACGCTGTTGGGTTTGTTGATGGGGATGTTGACGGGGGTTCTGATTCCGTTGGTGTTGGTGTCAGCGTTGGTGCCGCTGTCGGCTCTGTTGATGGTGATACTGACGGGTTTGCTGATTCCGTTGGCAACGGCGACGCTGTTGGGTTTGTTGATGGGGATGCTGACGGGGGTTCTGATTCCGTTGGTGTTTCTGTTGGTGCTTCTGTCGGTGCCTCCGTTGGTGCTTCTGTCGGTGCCTCCGTCG
>CATKZA010000068.1 GCA_949841235.1 uncultured Clostridiaceae bacterium | reverse complement strand
GAGCGTGCCGATTCTGATGTCGTTGATTGAGATGATTGGGAATATGTAAATAGTTACTGCAATAACTGACAGCTTGCAGGCAGATCTTACGCATGTTGTTTAGAATGGCCGTGAATAGTAACTGCGGAGAAAATGCGGAATGACCGGAAGGAGGGGGCGCTTTGGAGGATGCGGATGCGATTCTGGGGGAACTGTCCTGCGGGGAAGTGCAGGAGATGATAGACAAGATGCTGGGGGAGCAGAGTTTTTCCTTTACGGGCTATGTGGAGAAGCTGATGCAGGGGCAGATTCCCTTTTCGGCAGACAATGTGACATACAGCCTGATCAATGGGCTGGCGGCAAACGTGATGCAGGAGAGGAAGATGTTCTTGTACCTGATTCTCATTGCGGTAATTGGGGCGGTGCTGGGGAATTTTACCAGCCTGCTCCAGGGGAAGCAGGTGGCGGAGACGGCCTTCTATGCGGTGTACCTGCTATTCTTTTCCGTACTGCTTGCCGCCTTTTCCCAAACCACCCGCATTGCGGAGGATACCCTTACTGCCCTGCTGGATTTTATGAAGGTATTGTCTCCGGCATATTTTACTTCTATGGCTTTTTCTGAGGGGGCCATGGCCTCGGGGGCATACTATGAGTTTACTTTGGTTATGATTACAGTAGTGGATTGGGTTCTGGTGAAGTTTGCCCTGCCTGCCATCCATGTGTACTTTCTCCTGCGGATTGCAAATCAGTTTTCCGAGAGGGATGTATTCTCCAAGATGGCGGAATTGATACAAGACGGGGTAAAGTTTGCGATGAAGACCATGTTTGGGCTGATGATGGGCTTCAATGTGATTCAGGGGATCATTCTTCCCATGACTTCCAAGATCGAGACATCTGCGGCGGTAAAGCTGGGAGGGGCGCTGCCCGGCGTGGGAAATGCGGTGAGCAGCGTGGCCGGCACGGTGCTTCTGGCTGGGAATCTTGTGAAGAATGCGGTGGGAGTTGCGGGGGTGATCGCAGTGTTTTTTTACTGCGGCGTACCCCTTTTGCGGATCGTGCTGCACCGCTTTCTCTTTCAGGTGACGGGGGCGGTGATACAGCCGGTGTCTGACAAGAGGATGGTGGCCTGCGTCAGTGCGGTGGTGGAGTCCCTGCAGATGATTACATATGCTGTCTTTGTGGGGTGCATGATGTTTGTGATTTCCATTGCCTTAATCAGCACCATGACCAGTCTGTGAGCGGTAGGACTTATTAGCCTGTAAGGTGCATGTTTGGACGAATGGGAGATGGTTTGGGCTGTATTGTTTGTGGAAATGATGGGATGAGGAAAGAGTTTGGGTTTTAGGAAGAAGATGTGGCAAGTTGGCTGCGATGGATGAGGAATCGAGGGCAAATATGAAAGAATTTGTGCAAAATATATTGATTTATACGATAATCATTGCCGTGCTGCGGGGGTTGATCACCGGGCCGAAATATCGGCAGTATTTTCAGTTCTTTAGCGGGGTGATACTGATCCTGCTCTTCCTGGGGCCTGTGTTTTCCTTTTTTCGCAGTGACCGGGACTGGTATCGGGTTCTGGAAGAAAAGTTCTTGCAGATGGATCTGGCGGAAATTCGGGATGAGATGAGAGTGGCGGAGGAGGGATTTGAGCAGATGCTGTGCAAAAGATATGAGCAGACGGTGAGAGAGCAGGTGGAACTGCTTGCCCGGGAGAAGGGGGTGGGGCTGGAGGATGCCCGGGTGACGCTTAAAAAGGCGGGAGATGCCTGGGAGGTGGCCCAGGTGACGGGAAAGGTGGTCAAGGCATCGGGCGCAGAGGGAGCGGATGCCCGGGGGCGGGAAGATAGGGAAGGAAGTGCGGCTCAGGAGGACGGGGAGGCATCCGGAGAGAGTTCTCAGGGCGGTGGCGGAAGCGGCGGTTCGGATGTGGAGAAAGTGGCGGTGGAAGCGGTCACCATCGGGGAGGAGCCAATGGAGGACAGGCAGGAGGATACTTCCCGAAGGGGGAGGGAATTGAAGAAGCAGATCTGTGATTCTTTCACGCTGGGAAAGGAACAGGTATATTTATGGAAGGAAAGAAAGTGAAATTTCGGGAACTGGCAGGGCAGGTGGGTATGCCAAAACTGCTGTTATTGGTGCTGGCGGGCGTGGTGCTGCTCATATTTTCTATCCCCGATGGGAAGGGGACGGAGGGCGGGGAGAGCAAGGAGACGGCGGCCGTGGATGGGGAAGAATTGGCGCTGGAGGCCATGGATGCCTACGCCAGGAGACAGGAGAAGTCCACGGAGGATATCCTGTCTCGGGTGTCTGGCATCGGGAGGGTGAAGGTGATGCTTACCCTGGCAACTTCTGAGGAGAAGGTGCCCTTGCAGGATGACGATACTACCGAGGAGGACACCAAGGAGACGGATAGCGGGGGAGGGAACAGGGATATTTCCAGATATGATACGAAGAAGGAGAGCATTTTGGTGCAGCGGGAGGGGGAGGACAGCCCTTATGTGGTACAGGTGAATTCCCCCAGGGTGGAGGGTGTGGTGGTGGTGGCCCAGGGGGCGGATTCCGCCAAAATCCAGACAGAAATAATTGAGGCAATTCAGGCATTATTTCCCATCAAGGCACATAAGATAAAAGTAATGAAGATGGAATAAGACTGTTACTGTGAATGGTAACACGGCTTGCCTTGAGGCAGCAGACGAATGGAGGTTTTCGGTGAAAAAGATTGTGAAGAAAAATCAGATTATTATCTCGGCCCTTGCAGTGATGATTGTGGTGGCGGGATACTTGAATTTTACCGGGCAGGAGATCAGCACCAGCGGTCTGGTCACGTCCCAGCAGAAGGAGGCCGCCCAGAAGGGCAAAGAGGATGACGCTGCTACGGCAGATCAGACCCAAGAGCCCGTGAAGGAGGAGAAGAAGGCAGATGCCAAGAAGGATCAGAAGACGGAAAAGAAAGCGGGCAACAAAAGCACGGTAGAGACATCTGCGGAGGCCACGGAGGAAGAGGGCGGTACGGATATTTCCGCAGAAGACGAGGGCAGTGACGGGTACGTGGTGAACGATGATGGAGAAGTGGTGGCATCGGAAGATAATCCGGGGGAGGCTGTCATGGTATCCAATTCTCTGGGCAGTGACTATTTCTCTTCCGCAAAACTGACGAGGGAGCAGAATCGGGCAAAGAATAAGGAGACCCTGCTGGAGATTATCAATAATAAGAGCGTGGCATCTAAAGATAAAAAGGCGGCGGTCAAAGAGGTGGCCCAGATTACCAAAAATGCGGAACAGGAAAATGCGGCGGAGATGATGCTGGAGGCAAAGGGCTTTCATGATGCGGTGGTAAGCATCAGCGAGGGCAGTGCCGACGTGGTGGTGAATGTGGAGAAGCTGACGGATAAGGAGATGGCGCAGATTGCGGATATCGTGAAGCGCAAGACGGATGTCTCTGCGGAAAATATCGTGATTACACCTGTAAATGTAGAGAAATAAAAAAGAGAAAGTTGTGCTTTTAACCATGATGGGAATATGGTATACTATGGATAACTGTTTGTTGCAGTGACAACGATATGAAAGACGAAGGAGGCAGTATGTTGAATATCGAGCAGGAGAATCAGGAGTTCGTGGTGGATAAAAAAGGGATCGGAGAGGTGAAGATTGCATCGGACGTGGTGGCTACGATTGCGGCACTGGCTGCCAGCGAGGTGGACGGCGTGGCTTCCATGGCCGGCAATATCACCAATGAGATTATTGGGAAACTGGGGATGAAGAATGCGTCCAAGGGCGTGAAAGTTATGATGGATGAGGGATGCGTGCGGGTGGATATGAACCTGAATATGAAGTACGGCTATAGCATTCCCAAGGTGCTGGGGCAGGTGCAGGAGCGAGTGAGCCAGCAGATCGAGTCCATGACGGGCCTGGTGGTGCCGGAGGTGAATGTGCGGGTAGCGGGCGTTAGCCTGGCAGAAGAATAAAGGAAAGTTAGGATAGAACTGATGACAAAGAAAAGGATCAGAGAGAATTTATACCTGATGCTGTTCCAGACGGAGTTTCATCAGGAACAGGATTTGATGGAGCAGGCGGACTTGTTTTTGGAGAACATGGAGGAAAAGGATGCCACGGAGAAGGCGAAAGAGACATTGAAGGAAAGATATCAATCCGTGCTGGCCCATCTGGCAGAGATAGATGAAAAGATAGGGCAGAAGGCGGAGGGATGGAATCTCTCCAGGCTTCCCAAGGCAGACTTGTCGGTGATGAGGCTGGCGGTGTATGAGATTCTCTATGATGAGGATGTGCCTGACGGGGTGGCAATCAATGAGGCGGTAGAGCTGGCAAAACGTTACGGCGGGGAGAAATCATACCGTTTCGTGAATGGGGTGCTGGCTTCCGTGGTGAAGGAAAGGTCAGTATGAGAGAGATAACTACCGTATCCCAGGTCAACCAATTTATTAAGAATATGTTTGCCAGGGAATATGCCTTGCAGGACATTTCCGTGAAGGGGGAGATTTCCAACTGCAAGTATCACTCCTCCGGGCATATTTACTTTACTATCAAAGACAGGTCGTCCCAGCTGTCCTGCGTGATGTTTGCCTCCCGCCGGAGTAGTCTCGACTTTCGCATGGCGGAGGGGCAGAGCGTGGTGGTGACGGGGGATATCAGCGTCTACCAGCGGGATGGGAAATACCAGATGTACGCAGCGTCTGTCGTCAAGGAAGGCGTGGGCGCATTGTATGAAGAATATGATCGTTTAAAAAAGCGCCTCTTAGCGGAGGGGCTTTTTGATGAGGGAAGAAAAAAGAGGATTCCCAGATATGCCGGTAAAATTGGCGTGGTGACGGCTCAGACCGGGGCAGTCATCCAGGATATCTGCAATGTGTCCCGCCGGAGGAACCCCTATGTGCAGATTCTCCTCTATCCTGCGAGAGTGCAGGGGGAGGGGGCGCATGAGACGATTATCCGTGGCATCCGGTATTTTGAGAAAACGGATGTGGACACCATTATCATTGGCCGCGGGGGAGGCTCCATCGAGGATTTGTGGGAGTTTAATCATGAAGCGCTTGCCCGTGCCATTGCAGAGTGCGGCAAACCCATCATATCTGCCGTGGGACATGAGACGGATACTACCATTGCGGACTTTGCGGCGGACTTGCGGGCGCCTACGCCCTCGGCTGCTGCGGAACTGGCTGTGTACCAGTACCAGGATTTGCAGATGGAGCTGGAGGAGTACGCTCATGCGCTCTTTCTCCATATGAGCAACTATCTGGAAATGCGGCGAATACGTCTGAATCAGTACCGTGCCATACTTGGCTATTCCAGCCCTAAGGACTTGATTGCCCAGAAGAGGCTGTATCTTGGAGAGTGGGAGGACAAGCTCAGGCTTTTGATGGAGCAGAAATTGACATCGGCAAAGCATCAGATGAGCCTGTATATTGAGGAATTAAAGGGGTTGTCCCCCCTGCAGAAACTCCAGGCGGGCTATGGGTATGTGTCCAGAGAGGACGGCACCCAGGTTCGGAGCGTGGGCGAGATGGAAAAAGGAGAACGCCTTTCTCTGACTATGAGGGATGGCAGGGCCGTGGTGCGGGTAGAATATGTAGAAAGCATTTCTGAGAAATGAGGTAGATTATGGCAAAGAAATTAACGCTGGAGGAATCCTTTGAGGCATTGGAAGAGATTATCAATGCCCTGCAGGCAGGGGAACTGACGCTGGAGGAATCCTTTCAGAAATATGAGGAAGGGATGAAGGTCGTCAAGGCATGCAATGACTCCATTGACAAGGTGGAGAAGAAATTGCAGGTAATCAATGGAGGAGAAGAGTAGATGGAGATTTTGGACAGGCAGGAATTTTCCCGCCAGATGAAAGAGCGGGTGGCGGAGGTGGAAGAGATGGTCAGGGGATTTCTGCCTAGGGCCCGTGCCGGCGAAACCGTCGTGAACGGAAGGGGAGATTCTTTTCAGAAGACGATATTCGATGCCATGGAATATAGCCTGATGGCGGGAGGGAAGAGGCTGCGCCCCATATTTATCCGGGAGGCGTACCGTCTGTTCGGCGGGGATGAGGAGCCTGTAGTGGGGGCGTTTATGGCGGCGATGGAGATGATACACACCTATTCCCTGGTACACGATGACCTGCCCGCCATGGACAATGACGACTTTCGCCGGGGCAAGCCCACTACCCACAAAGTCTTTGGGGAGGATATGGGCATTCTGGCGGGGGATGCCCTGTTGAATTATGCTTATGAGACTGCCGTCAGAGGCGTGGGACAGGCCCGGAACAAAGAAAATGCTGTGGCCGCACTCCAAATCCTGTCGGAAAAGGCGGGGGTGCTTGGCATGGTGGGAGGCCAGGTGGTGGACGTGGAGATGACCAGAAAGCCCCTGACAGAGGCACAGATTGATTTTATCTATCGGCTAAAGACCGGAGCCCTTCTGGAGGCATCCCTCATGGTGGGGGCGGTGCTGGCCGGTGTCACGGAGGAGCAGGTGGCGCGGATGGAGCGGATCGGCACCTGCATTGGCATGGCATTCCAGATTCAGGATGACATACTGGATCTGACTAGTACCACGGAGGAATTGGGAAAGCCTGTGGGCAGCGATGAAAAGAATGAGAAGATGACATATGTGACGATTCATGGCATGGAGACGGCGAAGGAGAAGGTGGAGGAATATTCCGCACAGGCATTGGAACTTCTGGAGCAGTTTCCGGGAGAGAATCTTTTTTTGAACACGCTGATTATGGAACTGGTACACAGGAAGAAATGATTTGCTGTAAAAGCAAAATCAAGGGTGGAAGCGCAAAGCGCGAGGTAATCTGATTTTAAGCATAATTTAACAAGTGAGCAAGGCGAAATTGTAGAATTTGCAGGGCAAATTCTTCTTTCGCGGAGAAATGAGGGAGATTGTGAGCGAATTACTGGAACAGATAAGAAAAGAAAATGATATCCATCATATCGATTTTGAGGATTATCCTGCCCTGGCCAGGGAAATCCGCCGTTTTCTGGTGCAAAGCATCAGCCGTACCGGGGGGCATCTGGCCTCGAACCTGGGAGTGGTGGAACTGACCATGGCGCTTCATCTGTGCTGTCATTTTCCGGAAGATAAGATCGTCTGGGATGTGGGGCATCAGTGCTATACCCACAAGATACTCACCGGGAGGAGGGATGGGTTTAAGCATCTGCGGGCTTATGGGGGGATGAGCGGATTTCCCAAGAGAAAGGAAAGCCTCTGCGACGTGCTGGACACAGGACACAGTTCCACTTCCGTGGGGGCGGCGCTGGGTCTTGCCAGGGCAAGGGATCTGAGGGGGGAAGGGCACAAGATCTTTGCGGTGATCGGAGATGGTGCCCTGTCCGGGGGGATGGCTTATGAGGCATTGAACAATGCCGCCCGCCTGAAGTCGAATCTGGTCATCGTCCTCAATGACAATCAGATGTCCATCTCCAAAAACGTGGGAGGCATGTCCAACTATCTGGGCAAAATCCGAACCAATAACAATTATACCGGGCTGAAAGAAGATGTGGAGCGGGCGTTGCAGAAAATGCCCCGCATCGGAAATGCGCTGACGGATCGCATACGGCATGCGAAGGATGTGCTGAAGAGGCTGCTGATTCCCGGCATGCTCTTTGAGGATATGGGCATCACCTATATCGGGCCCATCGATGGACATGATATCAAGCAGATGATTACTGCATTTCGCAGTGCATTGAAGTCGAATAAGGCGGTGATGGTGCATGTGGTAACCCAGAAGGGCAAGGGGTATCCCCCGGCGCAGAAGAATCCTTCTGCCTACCATGGGGTGGCTCCCTTCTTCATCAAGGATGGGAAGGAGCGGCGGCAGGGCAGCAGGCCGATTACTTACACGGAGGTTTTCAGCGAGGAGATGCTGCGGCTGGGAAGGGAA
>CATKZA010000067.1 GCA_949841235.1 uncultured Clostridiaceae bacterium | reverse complement strand
TTTACCGAATTTACATTCACGCGCATGCCCGTATACAGCGAAAACCGGGATAATATTGTGGGAATCATCAACTTGAAGGATGTATTCTTCTATCAGGGTTCCAAGAAGGACTTTTCCGTAAAGGAACTGATGCGGGAACCTTATTTCACATATGAATACAAAAAAACTTCCGAGCTATTTTTTGAGATGAAGCAGGACTCCATCCCAATGGCCATCGTGTTGGATGAATATGGTTCCACATCGGGGATGCTGACGCTGGAAGATTTATTGGAAGAAATCGTAGGGGAAATCCGAGACGAGTACGATGAAGACGAAGAGGACGAAATCACCCGAATCAACGATGAAGATTACCTTTTGCTGGGCGTGGCCAAATTGGACGACATCAATGAACAGCTGGGCATCTCCATTGAATCAGAGGACTACGATTCCATCTCCGGGCATATCATCAATCTTCTGGATCGCTTTCCAGAAGCGGGCGAGACTGTCAGCGACGAGTTCGCCACTTACACCATATTGTCTGCCGAAAAAAATAAATTGGGAAAAGTAAAGCTGCATCTCCTGCCTCCCGCCCAGGCAGAGTCAGAAGAAGCAGAGGGAGCATAAAAAAGGTGCGAAGTCTTTCGTGTTTAGAAAGACTTCGCACCTTTTTTATGAAACATTATCCGGCTTGCAATCCTCATAGATGCACTTAATCACCTGCTGCCCCAAGGTTCTGTCAATGGCGCCCCCGCTGAAATCCGTGATGCATCTGCGGAAATTGCACTGCTCAATCCGTCCCCGGCTCCCATACATCAATACGCCTGCGCCACTCTTCCCCCTGCAATTCACAAAGACGCAGCGCTGAATCTCCCCATTCTGGGCATAGATGGCACCCTCGTCACAAAAATTAAAAATGCATTCCCGAATTTCCGGCGCATAGGCATCATAGATCGCCCTGCCTCCAGACATATTGCGAAACAGGGAATCTGTCACCAAGATTCTGGTTCCGGAAGCATAAATCCCCCCAGTCCTACACATGCCATTAAATTCGCAATTGGAAATCTGACAACTTCTGCTATGCTCTAAAATAAGCATATCCCCATCTTTCAGATGGGTACTGATCAACTTCACATTCTTCATCTGAATGCTGCCCCGACACCGAATGGGATAATTCAAATACACGTTGGCATCCTCAATCGTAAGGTTCCCATCCGCCTCCACAATCACCGGACAGTCAATAATGGTGGATACCCGAATGGGATACTGCCCCACAATCTGAAAGGTAGACATCATGGCCAAATACTGCACGGTCTCCACCCCTTCCGGATAGCAATGATCATATGTCAGATGATGCACATTCGCCCTTACCAGTCCATGATAATACACGGCGGCTCCGTACTCTGCCACCACGCACTCCCGAAAGACGCAGTTGGTAATCCTGTTCCCTTCCACGGCAAAGATCGCACCACCCTTCTTTGCCTCGCATTTCCTGAACGTGCAGCCCTTCACCATGCCATTGGGCGTGCGAATCATCATTGCTCCCCCATCCTCGTGGGAATAGCAGTCATAAAATATACTGTCCTCCACCTCGATCCGATTGCCCCAGAAGCGGATGGCAGTTCCCCTGGTAGTGCGGAAAATAGAACTTCCCCTTATCAGGAGTTCCCCCGCCTCCGCCCGGATAAACATGCCCAAATTCCTACAGTCCACTTCGCTATTGAACACGGAAATCCTGCTATGTACGTCCTTCATGTTCACACAGGCCCGGTGGCTGTCCCCCTTTCGGATGATCTTGCTATCTTCGATCACCAATTCTCCCCCCTGCAAAAGGATATTCCCATGGATGCGCACCTGGGCATGGTCAAAAATCAGCCGCATGCCGGGATACAGAACCAGATCCTCCGTAATCTGGCACCGCTCCACGATGCGCACCTCCAACTCCTCCTCCAGCATCTCCTGGGTACAGGGAATGGTGTCCCACAACCTCATAATATAATACTTCATATCCACAGGAGAAAGTTCCATCCCCTGCACATGCATGCGGTGCAGCAAATCCCTGCACTCAGAAACTTCCTCCTTTGCCGCACACTTGGCAAACTCCATCAGTATGGCCAGCTCCTTGCTGGATACCTGGAACATTTTCCTGAATAATTGCAGGGACTCCATCTGCTTTTCCCCGATATCCCCCTCCTGGAGGCTCACATTAATCAAGTCCAGCATCATCAGATACCGTTCCCGCTCCGTGGCAAACTCATCCAAAAGGGAATCAATCATATTTCCCTTATCCTTAGACATGCGAAGAACCTCCGCCATATCTTCCGACTGCAAGCCAAATCCCGCAGACAGAAGGCGCTGCATCTCAAAATTATTCAGAGGATTGACCAGAAGGTTCAATTCCGCCTGCATGAACACAATGGCCCCATACATCATCCGATACTGCTTGGACTTGGCATAGAGGGGGTGCTTGGGCGTCATCCAGAGTTTCTTTTTCTGATTGAACTTGGTCAAATTGTCCACGATCCTCATCCTCTTATCAATCCCGGAACTTTCCATCATATTTTTCACACTTCCCTCCTCATCTCACCTTCCGCAGAAAATCATCGCTATAAGAATTGAATACCTGGCTCTCCTCCGGCGCGCACATGCGATAGATGCAATCCTTTACCACCTGCCCCAATTTCTGATATTTAAAGTAAATAGCGGCCCCCAGATATTTTGCGCGGCAATTTCTGAAGGAACATTCCTGAATGACCACATGATCCACAGAATCAGAAAAGATACTGCCCCCGTATTCCTCATAGCAGTCCAGAAAATCACACTGCATCATCTCTAGGCTGGCAGAGCCGGACAGCTTCAAAAAGCCCTTCCTCCCCTGAATGAAACTGCTGTGCAGAATCCTGGCATCAATTCCCGAAAAGGAAATCATCCGCCTCCCATCCGAATGGGAAAACTCGCTCTCCTCAATAAAAAGCCTGCCGGAATTCTGCCTCAGGAAACCACAGCAGAAATTACAGTCTATCGCCGAATTTTCCACCCGCACCACCGCCGCATCCTTAATGGACAGAAAGACCGAGGCATCGCATTCCTCAATCAAAATCTTGGTATTCTGCATCTGTATCCTGCCGCCATCCACGAAAATGCTGCCACTCATCCTCACATCCGCCCGGCGAAAGAGCAGAGAGCCTCCCCGCTCCACCCGGATATTTCCCTGAATGACCGTTGGCTTATCTATAATCAGCGTCTTTCCCAATTCCACAACTACATCTTCGTAGGTATCGCTGTCCTCAAATCCGGGATAAAAATACTGAAGCGTCTCATAGGAGATATCCAGCCCCTCCTGCTGAAACTTTCTGTAAATCCTCTGCGCCTCCTCCAGATTCCTCTGGGTTGCCGCCCTGTTAAAGGATTGGAAAAATTCAATTTCATTCTCCGACATATGGAATATCTGGACAAAATTCTCAATGACTTTGGTGCAATACTCCAGCGACCACATGGCCAGATTATACAGCTTATACAAGTCCGTCATAAAGCAATACTGCACCTCCTTGGTGCGAAGGATCTTCATGCACTCCGACAATCGGAACTCAAACCGATTATTCAAATCCGGCAGAATCCGCTCCCTCTGCTCTTTGGGAAGGGCAATGCACTCCAGAAAATATTCATACTGCTCCTGCAGATCCGTAATTGACTTCATGCTTCCCAGGGCCAGTATGCCCACGCCGAAAGAATATAGATAGCGAAAGGCTGCACTCCTGCCAGAAAGAGGATGATCCACCCGCTCCAATTCGTTCTGCCTGCTCTTCAAATAGCCCAATACATCCATTTCATCCATGGCTCCGATTCCTTTCCATCACTAAATGCCTTGCTATGTTACTATTCTCATGGCTCATCCCTTCTTGGGGTACTGTCTCATTAATAATTCGGAAGACACTAGAATAGTAACCGAACATTAATATTATACTCTTTCTTGCCCTAGAAAGCAATGTCCCTCTCCTCCAGAAACATCTCGTATTTTCGATATTCCCGCTCCTTTCCCGCAGCATGCCTCATAATCATGCGAGCCGCCCTTTTCGCATAGCGAAGCAAATACTCATTCTGACTGTCCTCCGCCTGAAAATAATTGCGGTTGAGAAACTGCAGCAAACGCCCATTGTCCATGGCATCCTGCATCTCCATATTGTAGGGGATGATCCCTATGCGCCCTTTCGGGATATGAAATTGTTCGCAGATATAGGACAGATTGCAGGACAATTCCTCCTGATAACTGCCAATCAGATAGACTGCTCTCTCCTGAATAGATTTTTGTTCCCGAAAAAAAGCAGCCATCTGCTCCCTGTCCTGGGGCAAATTAACTACCACCAAATCCGACTGAGACAAAATAATATTAGAACTGAGATTTCGATTGGTCTCCGTATCAATAAATATATAGTCCGAATGAGATTCCAATGCCCGAAACAGCGAATCATATACAAGGCGAAATTCATAATCAAAGACTTCCCTATTCACGATGCGTCCCTGGGGAAGATAAAACATTGAAGAAAAAAGCAGCGGGACGGCCGCATGATGAATCAACCTCTCTCCCGGCTCCCCCGAATAAATTCGCTTCATCAAATACTCCACGCCATAGCAGCTGTGATATTCCCCATGTTCCCGGAATGCATCCATCGCCTCCTGCTCCATCAGGATGTCGCCGATCCCCCTGATGCTATAATGATTTTCCAAGATCATGGTTTTTCCCTTTTTTCCTATGGCAAGCAATGCAGAAATGCATGCCATGTTCGTCGTGACCCCCGCCTTTCCCCGGACAGGACTCCAAAAGCATATTTTCATTTCTCCTCCTCATTTTGCGAATGCTTTCTCTGAATCGTATCTCTCCCCGAATGTCTTCCATCGTAACAATAGATTTTCTCTCAAAATCGCCAAATGTCTTTTGCAATCATATAAATAGATTTTTCCCTCAAAAAACCAAATGCTCTTTTGCAATCATATAAATAGATTTTCTCCCTCAAAAAACCAAATGTTCTTTTGCAATCATATCAATAGATTTTCTCTCCAAAAAACCAAATGCTCTTTTGTATTCATTCAGATAATCTCTTATTTTCTATTATATGATAAGCCAGCTTTCCCCATTCGTAAAGAGCTTTTTGCATTTTCTACACTTCCCACAAATTCATCCTCTGAAATTTGTACAAAAAAGAAGAATATGCCTCAATCAATCAGGCACATTCTTCTTTTTTCCAGATTTATTCTACCCGCCCAATTCGCCACACCGGACAAAGCGGGAACACCAGATATCAATCAAAAAGCAAAGGAATCCACAAAGACTTTTCCCGATAGAAATCATAAAACCCTTGTCTCAATCTGCGTTCTCCCTCCCCACCATTGGCACAGAGCCGATACACTCTCTGAATCCATCCGAAAATAACCTCTTCCGACAAAGCCCCCCGATTCCAAAATTCTAGGAAGCAAGCCCCCTTGATTAGATACGCCTCTCCCATGCTCTGGCAGAATGTCTCCTCCGGCTCCTCGTCCAGCATGGCCTGCCGCCCCATGAAGCGGTATGTCAGATATTCCTCGGTGAAGTCCCGCCATCTCTCTCCCCATTCCTGAAAAAAAGAGGCCAGTTTCTCAGCGCATGCCCTCTCCTCTTCATCCAAGGCTCTATCATACATCAGCATCCATTTCTCCCAAGACTTCCGTTCCCTCTGGAACATCTCAGGAACCATCTCTGCCAGCAAGTCAAATAATTTCCCCAAGGAATCCCAAAACAGCTCCCTCTTTCCAACCCGTTCTCGATAGAGGGAGAATTTCCCCTCCTGCCGATCAAAATAATCCCAGACAGGCTGGCTAATGGGTATCTTCTTCCCATTCACCCCATGCCTGCCGCCAGATTCCTCACCATGGATATAGGACACCTCTCCCTGCCAAAGCGCACGGGATACCACCGGGCAGGATGCCGCCATGGAAAAATATAATATCCCCTGCTTCTCCCGGAACAGGCGGGGATATTTTCTGCAAGTATTGCACAAAACTTTCTCGGAACTATTCCTCTGAATCCTGCACAGGCCATCCCCGTCCAGCATGGTGCAGCTGCCATCTTCCCGGTTCTGGAAATAATATCTGCCATCCCTCTTCCGGATATGGCGCAAGATATCTTCCCGCAATTCCTCTTGCTCTAACTGACAGAAGCGATGATAATCCTGCCCGTCCACCAGAATGCTCCAGCCGGCACAGCAGGTGGAAGGACAGGCTCCTGCCAGACAAGCGAAAGAAAAATAATTCCCCAGCCCGTAAAATTCCACTAGAACGTTAAGTCCGACCTGCGTTTCAGCAGATTGGCTCCTTTGGCAATCACCGCCACGCCAAAGCCAATCCCCGCCACAATCATCAAAATGCCCACCACGATATTAAATGAGCCAACAGACTTCATCGCCTTATAAACTCTCTCCATAAGAATCCCCTGCCTTTCTGCCGCTTTCCCCAAGCCAATCTCTCGCCTGTAGCCGCAAATCATCTCATTTCACGCCATACTCCTCATAATATGCATCAATGGACTTTTTCAGTTCCTCATCAATGAGAACCCTGCCCTGGCACTCTTGATTGTACAGGCACTCCACCACTTCCTCCATGGTCACGATGGCATTAGCACCAAATCCATACTTCTCCTGAATCTCATCCAGTGCGCTGGCATCAGATGACAGCCCCCTCTCCATGCGGTTCAGGGAAACCATCAGCCCAATAATCTCCACATCCCCCTGGGCCTTGATAATCGGGAAGGTTTCCTCGATGGATTTTCCCGAAGTAGTCACATCCTCGATAATCACCACCTTATCCCCATCCTTGATCTTGCTTCCCAGCAAGATTCCCGTATCCCCATGATCCTTCACTTCTTTTCTGTTGGAGCAATATCGGATTTCCTTTCCATACAACTCGCTATACGCTATGGTTGTGGCCACGCTCAAGGGAATACCCTTGTATGCAGGGCCAAATAGCACATCGAAATCATCCCCGTAATGCTCATGGATTGCCCTGGCATAATATTCCCCCAGCTTCTTCAGCTGCGCTCCCGTGACATAAGCCCCCGCATTCATAAAAAAGGGAGACTTCCTGCCACTCTTTAACGTAAACTCCCCAAACTTCAGCACATCGCACTCCACCATAAACCGGATAAATTCCTTCTTATACTGCTCCATCTCACTTCCTCCTTATTCTCTACACCTACTAATTGTTACCATTCACGGCCTATCCCACGCAGCCAATCAACTCCCCGATATCCTTCACACCCTCCTCTTCCATAAATCGGCGGATTCCCTCAATCACATCCGCCGTAGCAGTGGGATTATGGAAATTGGCAGTTCCAACGGCTACCATGGTAGCCCCTGCCATGAGGAACTCCAGCGCATCCTCCCCAGTCTGAATGCCTCCCATGCCCAGCACGGGAATCTGCACCGCCCGGGCCACCTGGTATACCATGCGAACCGCCACCGGCTTCACCGCAGGCCCGGACATGCCCCCGGTCTTATTGGCCAAGGCAAAAGCACGGCGATGAATGTCTATCTTCATTCCCGTAAGGGTATTGATTAAGGAAACCCCATCGGCTCCGCCGGCCTCTGCGGCCTTGGCCATCTCTGCGATATCTGTCACATTGGGACTCAATTTCATAATCACCGGCTGCTTTGCCCTCTCCTTGATGCGCCGGGTAATCCGCTCCACCATCTTAGGATCCTGGCCAAAGGCAATGCCTCCCGCCTCCACGTTAGGGCAGGAGATATTGATTTCCAGCATCTGCACCTCCCGGGAAGCCAGACGCTCCACCACCTCCAGATAATCCTCCTCCGTCCTGCCACACACGTTGACAATGATATTCGTATCATATTGCCGCAAAAAGGGAAGATCCCTGTCAACAAATACGTCAATGCCCGGATTCTGCAATCCGATGGCATTGAGCATCCCTCCATAGGTCTCGCAGATGCGAGGCGCAGGATTCCCCGGCCAGGGTTCGCTGGCAACTCCCT
>CATKZA010000066.1 GCA_949841235.1 uncultured Clostridiaceae bacterium | reverse complement strand
AATCATATCCTGTATATTCTGCTCCAATCTCTCAAACATAGTTCCCTCCTCCGCTATTATCAGATTTGCGAAAATGGGGCACCGCCTTCTACGGTGCCCCATTGCTTCTCTCAAATCCTCGTTGCCAAAACATCAGTTCTCAAATCATGCCAGTGAATACTCCCTGCATCGTAGGGTTTCTCGAAGGCGCATCTTTCGTCTTATATGACATTGCGGCCTTCTTCTGCAAATCTGCATTCTGATTCTGCACGCTAGAAGCATTCCTGTTCTGCTGCGCCGTTGCCTCTCTCTTGCTCGAAACATCCTCCCCGGCCGGCTGCCTGACATCCTGTTCCTTCTGGTAAGCATCCTCCTGAGCATCTGTCTGAGATTCCTTCAGCTGCTCCATCTCTTCCTGACGCTTTTTCAGTGCTTCCAGCTGGTCGATCAAGAAGGTATCCTGATCCTTTTTCTTCTTATACTGCTCCGTTTCCTGATACATCCTATGCGTGCCCGCCAGATGATTGACCCGACGACCCATGACAATGCCATTGGAGCCACTCTCCCTCACGGCAGTCTGCATCGCTCCAAAATAATGTTCCATCACTTCTGATTTCGTCTGCGCCAGTTGCATCCTTCTGAGCAATCTGTCATTCTCTTCTTTATCCGGGCCGGTTTCCGCAGTGATGTTATTTTTCGGAATCTGCTTTCTTCCGCTATCCGTCTCCGTGACTCTCTGAAGATTCTGGACTTTCATCTGTCTGTCCGAGGTTAAGAAATTATTTGGAAAGGAAATATTCATAAACCCTCCTCCTTTCTGCTTTATTCCGTCATATCGTAACTGTTCAGTACCTTCACAGTTACATGCAAAAATCCATTGAAAATCGGCTTCGCCGATGGGATTTTTGCATATCCGAATCATTCTCGTACGGTCAGCGCAACAAGTGCGCAGACCTGCTGAATAGTTACGTCATATCTTATCCTCTATTGTAACCTCTTTAGATGTTAAAGTCAAATCTTCCGCCAATTCTTGCCTGCTCTTCCGGCTTAATCTTCGTCCAGTCAACCGCCCTGATCTGAGCCAGCAAATCCTCTGCCGTATTCGCCCTGAGAGACACCTTCTGGGTGGTATGGGGAATATGGGGCTGCCCTCTTCTTGCCGCCTCTTCCTGCTTGGCAGTTCTCTCCTCGGCCTCCTCTTCCTTGGCTCTCCTATTCTCCCTTGTCTGCTCTATATGTTCCCTCTGACGCTCGCCCATTCGTTCCAATTCTGCAAAGTAGGAAACCTTGCCATCCTTGTCAATGGTGATGCCAATATTTTTTACATCCTTCCCCTCTTCCTGCAATTTTTCCTTGATGCTATCCAAGTCCGTGGTTGCGTCAGACAGAACTGACAGATATTTCTCCTTCACCTCGGAATCTGCCGCCATCTCTTCCAAAGTCTCAGGATCAATCAGAACGCTATATTCCTTGGTGCCTCTGGAGAGATAATACTGCGCCTCTTCCTCAGAATCGTAGTCTGCCACGATGAAATCCATATTGCCGTATGTCTTTTGCAGTTCCTCCAAAAGTTTCTGCGCCTTGTCGCTCAGCTTCATCGGATTCTTTTCAGATGCGCCAGCCCTCTCAGAGCGGGAAGCATTGCCGCTCTCCCGTGCTTTCTTGTCATTTCTTGCTGTCGTGTCGTAATAGTTTTTTTGATTCTGGTATACTCCGTATCCTTCAATAAAACTCATAGTCTCGCCCTCCTTTGCGATCGGTATCCGTGCAGGCCCAAAAAGGAGCCAATTTGATTTATCTAGTATATGTATCGGCTCCTTCTTTTAAATACTTAATAGAGAAATATACAAGACGACAGCATTTACTTTTTTGTGCAAGAGGGATAAAATAAACCTTGTCATACAGTGTCAAGGTTTGACTGTTATTATATTGCCAAAGGGAGAACATATTGATGCAGGAAAGCAGATTATTTAAAATCGTGTACTATTTGCTTGATAAAGGGCAGGCGACAGCCCCACAACTGGCAGAAGAGTTTGAGGTATCTGTTCGTACAATTTATAGAGATATCGACGCTTTAAGCGGAGCAGGTATCCCTATTTATGCAGAAGCAGGCAGAAATGGCGGCATACATTTGATGAATGATTTTGTTTTGGATCAAGCCGTATTGTCAGAGGAAGAAAAACAAGAAATCCTTACGGCATTGCAAAGCATTAATACTACGCAAAATATCAGTAGCAGCCAGACATTGCAGAAACTTTCCGCAATATTTAACCTCAGTTCAGAGAACTGGCTTGAGGTGGACTTTTCCAGATGGGGAAATAAAGGAGCCGATCATGAAAAATTTGAGTTGCTGAAATCAGCGGTAATCCATCAAAAGTGCGTAAAAATAACATATGCAAGTTCCTATGGAGAAGTCAGCGAAAGGATTATCTGCCCATTAAAAATGTCATATAAGTCTATGTCGTGGTACTTAAAGGCATACTGTATGCAGAAACAGGATTACCGAATCTTTAAACTAACCCGCATGATAGATTTTCAGGTTCTGGCGGATGGTTTTTCCAACTATTCGTTTCCAGAAGCAGAGGAAGAATCAGAACAAAACTATCATACAGTTGTTCTTCATTTTCCCCGGAACATGGCATATCGTGTTTTTGACGAATTTGATATAACACAGGTAACCAGGAAAGAGAACGGAGATTTCATCGTCTCTGTCAAAATGCCGGAAGATGAATGGCTCATAGGCTATCTGTTATCATTTGGAACACAGGTGGATATTATAGAGCCTGCGCATCTCAAAGAAATTGTAGCCAGGCAGGCAAAGAAAATTTACGAAAAACATAAAACATGACACAGGGTGTCAGTATATATGTGATACAATCTGGCTATAAATCTTATTTAAGAAAGTGAGGAATGGGAAGTGAAGTTTGAATGGAAAAAGCAGGAGAAAGAAATATACGGTGCAAGCATAAATCCTTGTTTCATTGATATTTCCCCTCAAAATTATATTGCCATTTCCGGTATGGGAAACCCAAACAACGAGGTTTTTTCTGAAAAAGTTGCAGCCTTGTTTTCGGTAGCTTATAACATTAAAATGGCGTATAAGTCATCAGCCGAAGAGAGCCAAAAAATAAAGGATTATTCCGTATATCCCTTAGAGGGTGTATGGGACAAGGGGTCTCCCAGGGATGAATTGATCAAGGAGGAACTGCAATACGTCATTATGATACGACAGCCCGATTTTATTACCAAAGAAATATTTGATAGCACTTTAGACACAGTTAAGAGGAAAAAACCCAATATATATCTTGACGATATTTCCTTTCAAACAATCTGCGATGGCAAATGTATTCAAATGTTACACAAAGGAGCATATGATGATGAACCCGCATCATTTGAAATCATGGACAGGTACTGCTTGGAACATGGGTATCATCGCATTGGAAAAAAACATAGGGAAATATATTTGAATCAAGCGAACCGCACAATGAAGGCGAAGCTAAAAACCATATTAAGATACAGAGTGATGGATATGAGCAAACAATAGAACGAACACTTTGCGATATTTCTATTGTCATGAACAAAGCAAACATTTTTTGAAACAGAAAGGGGACTAGCATGGGCAGACCGACAACGAAAACAGATTTTTTAACCGCAGCAGCTGCAAACTACGAAAAACTAAACGCTCTCATTGGGGGCTTGACTGAAAAAGAACTGAAAGTACCTTTTGATTTTTCAGACGATGCAAAAAAGAAAGAGGCTCATTGGAAAAGAGACAAGAATCTTCGTGATATTTTAATCCATCTTTATGAGTGGCATCAGCTTTTGATTCATTGGGTGCAGTCAAATCAAAAGGGAGAAACTAAGCCATTCATCCCACAGCCATATAATTGGAAAACTTATGGAAATATGAATGTGGAGTTTTGGAAAAAACATCAGAGTACATCATTGGAAGATGCAAAGGCGATGCTTCAAAAATCCCATGTCGAAGTGATAACGCTAGCGGAAACTTTTTCTAATGAGGAACTTTTTTCCAAAGGCGTGTATCAATGGGTTGGCGGAAGCACATTGGGTTCCTATTTTGTCAGTGTTACGGCAAGTCATTATGATTGGGCAATGAAGAAACTAAAAGCACATAAGAAAAAGTGTGCTGCTATGTAAGCTGGAAAAAGAATGCGGCGGTTCCTTTTATTCTCCCAATTCCCGCTGCATTCTTTCCTCCCCAGTCTCCAGATTTCTCTCCATCACTCTGCCATCAGCATCAGTATAATAGAAAGATACATCATCACACCAGAAAGTCTTTGCTTTCTCCTTCTTCATAAACAGTTCATTCTCCCCCGTAGAAAAATGATAACAGTAAATGTCATCGTGATCCAGCATATTGTTATAGAAGCACAGATCCCCATAGATATAAAATGCGCTGCTAATTGTAGAAAACCCACTTCGGATCACAATATCCGAAAACACTTTTTTCTTGCCTGTTCTGACATCATAACAGGCAATATGGCTCTCCATATCCTCGTAATACACCACATCGCCATATTCTGCCGCATACAGGCTGCTTGCAGCATCAATCCTAGTCCAGTCCCCACCTTCCCAATCAATAAAGTAATTCTCCTGGCTAAAGATATCATATACATAAAAACCACGAGGAGAGACAAGTTCCAAATCATAGCACACATTAACCGCATCGCATTCTTTCTGATAAATGCACTCGCTGGAGAAATCCGACAGATTGACCTTGTATAGCAGCAGTTCCCTTTCCGTATCCTTAGCATAATACAGATAATCTTCCGTCAAATAGGCAGACAATTCGTAACGCTCCCCCTCCCCTGCCTGCACAAAGACATCCCGGAGCAGATAGGTCTCCTCTCCTGTATCCAAATGATGAATCAGGATATTATTATCTTCCAATGTAAATCGATACCTTTGGTTTATCAATTCATCTGCACTGGTGCTATACTCATAAAAAATCTCCTTTTCCTCTGATTCCTTCAACCCGCAACTGGACAGGCAAATTCCAGAAAGCAATGGCAGCAATATCATACATATGCCCATAAAAGCATGGGGCATATGCATCTTCCCATTAGCTCTGCCATATCGACGCACTGCAAACTTCCCCCAAAAGGCTTTATTTTGATAGCGACGAATACTAAAATATGCCAGCAGTACCATACACAGCAGAAAAAGGATTCCCAACAATGGAATTTCCCGCCACGAAAATGCTTTGAATGTAACTATTTTTTCCACAGCATCCGTCTCCGACAGATCATAATCATACTGATCCGGGAAAAAATACCCATTTCCATACAGCAGCCCTGCGGGAAAAGGAAGAACATACTTCATCTTAGGCATATTCGATATGGCAGCAGGAATCACCACAGTGAGTACCGAACCAATCACCGTCAAAAGGCTCTTCTTAGCCACGACGCTGATTGCCATAATGACAAGCACCAAAAATACTGCTCCCGCCATTTTGCAAACGGTTTGAAGCCCCCACAGTTCCAAAAAGGAAAAAGGCAGACTGCTCTCTTCAAAAAACTCTAGGGACTGTATTGGCGCATGAGAATATTCACCGCCAAGATGACAGGTATAGGCAATATATTCTATGACGCTGAAAAGAAAAGAAACCAGAAGCGCCACCCCCGCAGCCAATATCATCTTCACTGCAGGCACCGCCCTCCTTCCCACACTGCACACCTGAAGCGTCTGCATTTCCGACTGGTACTCCTCACAGAAGAGCGGCACAGTCATCAAAAACAAGAATAGCACCAGCAGAAAATCCAGCCTCTCCTTTGCAAGCAGTTCCTCCCAGGCCGCATCCTGCACAATATATCGGTGTTCGATGTCCTTACATGCATACTCATATCTGTTATAAAACAACTTAATGCATCTTTCCTCTTTCTTAATTCTAGAAAGATTTGCCATGCGTTTCAGATATTCCCGCTGGGAAATCTTCCCGCTCTCATAATCATCCTCCAGATGGTTTATCTGCCCCGGAACCGTGGACAGACTCTGATACCTCTTGTCAATACGCTTCCTTTTTTCCTCCGTGACTTTCCCTCCCAGCATCCGGAAATAAGCGGGATATTCCTCTGGAAGGTTCGGTTCTGCCTTCTCCGCCCCATGATATGCACTCAGAATTTTCAAGAGGATTATTAGGACAAGCCATATTGCAATCCTCTGATGGAAAAACAGTTTCCTGCCCTCCTGCCTCATAATCTGCATCAATTCTTTCTCCCCCTATCAAAAATAGAACATCTGGCACGAAATCCTTTTCCTGCTGCCGGTTCTCTTCCTCTGGACAGCCTTAAGACAAGCATCTGCAACAAAATAAAGGCACCCGCCATCACCTCTGCCAGCACTTCTCCTCTGATAAAATGATTCCCTGCCTCAATATGTATAAATTTACAAATTAGCCGGGAACAGTCCAACAGCACCAGAGGACTGCACAGCGCCCACGCCCTTTTAATTTCCTGCAAAGAATTCATGCCATTTGCCATCAGAATCCACACTCCCAGCAGCGCCGCAAACCCGATTGCCACATGAATGATTTTCTTCATGCAAAGAGACAGGAGCAGTACAACCAAGGCAATCACCCCTAGGGAAAGTGCTTTCAAACACATATCATATAGGATATAATTTCCCATGCTGCAATTTAACGGACTATCCTCAAATCCCGTTACTGACCAGATGGGATTATCAAGCCCTTCCATGCCAGACAGCAGCTGGAAAACCAGAAAATCCAGTAGCCGGAACCACACGGCCATCGTCATTCCATAAAGGAGGGCAGCAGCAATCTTAACTGCCTCACGGTGCCTCCTTCCTCCACAGGTGGTCTCCAGAATATCCCACATATGAATCTCCCGCTCAGACGAATACATGGGCGCAATCCCCAAAAAGCACATAACGATCATCAGCATGGAAGAAAATGTATAAGTAAAATATTTCCCCATGCTCTCCGTCCTGTAATATGCGTTAATTCTCCGATTATTATAGGTTCTTGCAATATATTCATTTACCTTTCTCTCTGCCGGATTATTCCTTTCCTCGTAAAAAATGACATTCTCCTTTGCCAGTGTCTCTAATTTTCTGCTATATTCCTCGTACCCTGCACATCTCCTGAAGTCTGCGGAAATATACTGCATCAAAATCCGGCAATCCTCATACAAATTTCCGGAGTAAGTCTTTTCTCCCTCCACATGCGAACCCATTTTTTTCATCCGGATTTCCATCAGGCGCTCCTCCTCCGCATCCACGAACCGAATCTTTTCCTCTGTAATCTCGCCTTTGACGTAGTTATACATTTCTTCATACGCCTTTTTATTCACTGCATCCTCCCTAGACAGTCGATCAATCTCGCCCTGATATTGATCCAGTACGATTTTTGAAATGTCTACCAGAGACAGCAACAGTAAAAAAACAAGAATATATTTCCGAAGGATAAATTTTCTCCATTCAAAATAAAATAACTTCATCTTCCTTTCCCTCACCTCACCCATCCACGGTCTGCCCAAAATGGCTCAGGAATACATCCTCCAAGGTAGGCGGGACATGCACCGCATGCTCCCCCGGCTTCTCCTCGCAAATGACCTTCAACTGGTATCCCGTCTCCGTGGGCATTACATTTCCCACAGAATAGTTTTCCAGCAGCCAGTCTATATCTCCTTCCGTCGCTTCCATCTGCCATACCCTGTCCCTCACTGCCTCCGTCAGACTTCCGCAATCCCCCTGGTCCGCCAGTCTCCCCTGATCCATAATGACAACTTCCTTTGCCACATACTCCACATCTGACACAATATGGGTGGCGAGCAGCACAATTCTGTCCTTTGACAGTTTTGAAATCATATTTCTCAGGCGGATTCTCTCCTTGGGATCCAGCCCCGCTGTTGGCTCATCCAATATCAGTATCTCCGGGTCATTTGCCAGTGCTTGGGCAATTCCCAGCCTCTGCCGCATGCCGCCAGAGAGAGCCCCCACGTTCTTCGGCCCCGGGTCGGGCGGGGTGGCCGGTGCGGGGTGGTGGTGTGCGCG
>CATKZA010000065.1 GCA_949841235.1 uncultured Clostridiaceae bacterium | reverse complement strand
AAGGTGCTAGACATCCAGTGGATGTCTGTTCAGCACGGACCGTAACGGAGTGCAGAAGACATAGCTGCGTAAGCAGCAACCTATGCCGAAAGGCAGAGGGTCTATCGCATGAAGGGATGAACAACCGTAAATAGTAATTTAATCATTTACGGTCAGATTTCTAAGTTTTCAATTCCTGACGTGCCAATAGATGCCTTAATTGCGCGTAATCCCTTTCCGGATGCTTCTTTTCCGCAATGGAGACCAGCACCTGTCCCAATTCCCGATAAATCAGATCTGCCCTGATCTCTCCGGCAACCGAAAATGGCATGCCGTCTCCCCCCTTCACATCACATTTCTCCTGTCCGTCCCGTTTTCCAATAGAAATAGAAGCGGAATCCAGCGTCTCCAAATGCTTCTTCACCGTGTCGAGGTCATTTCTCTCGATAGGCCCGGTCAGAGCCGCCTGAGCGCCCTTCTCCAGCATATTCTCCACGTTGGCCAGCACCAGAGAACGCAGAAGCGCATTGCCCTCCTCCTGAGAAAAGCCACACTCTCCCAACAGGTGCAAGCTCACCTGATACAGTCCAATCATGTAATTGCTAGCCATGGCGGCCGCCGCATGATACTTGACCTTGTCCTCCGTCTGGATTGCCAGAATCCTGTGTCCCAGACAATCGCCGAAGAGACTTGTCATTGCGCTCTTCGCCCTCTGATCCCCCTCCATTGTGAGAATCGCCTGGGGAAACTCCTGATATGATGTGAATTTGTCGTTAAAAGCGAACATGGGATGAATGGAACAGCCGTATGCTCCGGTCTGCTCGATTCCCGAAAATACATTAGATGATAAAGAACCACTAAAATGGCAAATAATCTTTTCCTGCAACCCTATCCTTGCGTCTCTGATGCAATCCCAAACTCCGCCAATCTCCCCGTCGGGAGTGGTGAGAAACAGGGTATCGCTCGCCGATACAAGTTCTTCCAATGTGTGATATGCCGTTGTTCCTGTAAATTCAGCCGCCGCCTCCGCACTCTCATGGCTGCGGCTGACATAGCCCGCAATGGACATGCCATTGCATGCCAAATGCTTGCCCAGCGTGGTGCCTACCTTTCCGGCACCAATTATTCCAATCTTCAAATTATCACCTCGATGCTTCCTGCCCCGACCTGCAGCTAGTACAACGAGACTAGACACTGGCCGATTCCGTTAAAAGTCATGCCATGATAATTCCTATCATCTGATGCAGTTTCCAAGGGAATACCGCTCATCCGTGCGCACCTATGCACAACGGAGGTATTATATCACAGATTTGTGAATATTGCAAAATGATAAATGCTATGCGTAAATTATTCGCTCACACTTTCTTTCATCGCACGCAAAACAATATTCAGATAATTGAAATATTCCTTATTTTCCGGCTCCAATTCTATGGCTTTCCTTACCTCCTTCTCCGCTTCTTCATATTTCTCCATTGCTGGCAGGGCTAATCCCAAACTGCCACGATATCTTGCATTTTCGGGTTCTAACTCTACTGCCTTTCTTAACGTCTTCTCCGCCTCTTCATATTTCTCCCTTACTAGCAGGGTTGTTCCCAAATCTTCATAATAGCTTGCATTTTCTGGCTCTAACTCTACTGCCTTTCTTAACGCCTTCTCTGCTTCTTCATATTTCTCCATTTCTAGCAGGATTGCTCCCAAACTCTCATGATAACTTGCATTTTCTGGTTCTAGTTCTATCGCACTCCTTGACGCCTTCTCCGCTTCTTCATACTTCCCCATTGCATACAGAGTTCTACTCAAACTGTCATGATAACTTGCATTTCCTGGTTCTAGTTCTACCGCCTTACTCTTCTCGATTACCGCTTCTTCATATTTCTCCATTCTATACAAGGTTGCTCCCATAATATAATGATATCGAGAACTTTTTTCATTTAATTGTATTAACTGCTTTTCTTTCTCCAGCGCTTCTTCATATTTGCCATCATTATGCAATACGACAGCATCTCTATATAACCGTTGCTGATCTGCCTGACTGGTAATCTCCTCAACAACCTGGCTAATCTCTCCTTCTTCTGCTTTGCCTTCTACGCTTTCCCCCTGCTCAAATTCTTTTCCCCCTAAGGATACCTCGGTAAATCTATCAATAGAATCAGACAGCATCTGAAAACGTTCTTCTGCATCTTCCAAAAAAAGTTCTTTGGATGGCAGTTTGTAGCCAAATGCCACTCCCATGAAACACATTACTTCATCAAACCCATTATGTTTAATCAGATATCCCTCCGTCTGATTCAAAAAATCCAATACCTTTCCATCCGCAATGTCTTTTTTATAAATCATCCAATATGGAAACGACCATTCATTATTCAAAAACTTTTCGCTATTCTCAATCATAAAATCCATGAGGCTGTTATCATTCCCCGCATATCCAATAAAAACCGGATGATACTCCGAAAAAATATCCCCTAATGCCTTTTTCCAATTATCGTGAAGCACTTCCACCTCTTCTGTTCTATTTTTCGGATCAAACAAAAGATCCCGATGTATTTTTATGATAGTAGGTCTTGATATCTGTTTGGTAACATAATGCGCCAAAGATTCATGTCCTATTACCAGAGGAATTTTTTGCCCATAATAGTTCACAGCATCTTCCATCAGATGGTCAAAATTAGTCGTGATCACAACATTATGCCGGGACTTCGTCAACAAATGAGAAAGCATGACATACCCGATACTGGGTCTGGCATCTTCCATCAATTTTTCCAGAAAATTATATCCATCCATCGGCTGCCTTTGGAAACGTCTTTCATAAAACTCACTGTAAAAACTGTACTTATTCTCTTTCGTTATGTTTAACTTTTCTTTCCACTTTATATGCGCTTTTTCATTCCTCAACCGAAGTTCCCCATCCCAGATATTAACCAGTTCCTGCCCGGATTTTATTCCGGAAGAAATTGATGCGCCTGCCCCAAGTACAAAACAAAACTTTCTTGGATGATATCCACTTGACACCCCTGTCATTTCATTAATAAATCCTTTTAAACTCAATTCCTCATAGCTCATTGGTATCTCCTTCCCCACGCTTCTCATTACATCTGACACTGTAAAGCCTGTTTCGCTTTGCGCAACCTTCATCCCATGTCAGTTACTTAATATTCATTGTACTAGACAGTACCATGAATGGCAACATCTGCCAAATACTTTTCAAATTCTGCCTCCGTAAATGCATGCACTTTACTAAAGCAATAATTTTCAAACATTCTTAAACTGAATTTATCAAATTTTTTCTTCGCCAATGCACTGACGTTTTTTGCAAAATTGTCAAAGGAAGCCGAATCCTGAACATAGTCCGTCACCTTTTCCGAACCATCCGATTCACCGAAATGCAAGCCCTCATTATACACAAGAATATATTCCACCTCTTCCCGCATGCTACTGATGCAAGATTTTGTAATATCCGAATAAATCAATACGCTGTCATAGATTTTCTTCCGTATATCAAATCGCTCTTTTTTTCCTATGCGCCCATTCTTAAACTCCACAAATACGACCCTCCCATTCCCACAATCAAACAGCGCATCATTAGACATTGGGACAACGCTCAATCCCAGATTTTCCACATACTTTTTCTTCACCAAATCAAAATCAACTGCCGGCTTGCCAGACTCCGTCATATAAGCGCAGCTCGTTGCATCCCGTTTATCCGCCGATGTTTCTTTTAGTGTCGTCATATTGTCACGAAACATCGGATAATCAGATAGTTTCATCACCTTGCCACCTTTCATCCTCTAAGTCTTGCAACGGCCTAGACAACTTCGCATAGATTTTCTCTATATCATTCGTCACATCCGTAATGCTAATCCGGGCATCTAGTTCCTCCGATAAATAATACTTACACATGTCAGACACCTGATACTTTGCGGCATACACCTGAATCGCCCTCAAAAAATAAGGGCTGTGGGTATTTAATAGGACATGCATGCCAAACTCTTTGTGCAGCATTACAATCAGCTCGGCAAACAGCAACTGCCATTCAGGGTGCAGATGAATTTCCGGCTCGTCTAAGATTACCACTCCATGATATTCAATCGTCCCATTCATCAGCAACTTTTTTAATATCGCAAAGGTTTTCAGTCCGGTGGAAAGATTGCCCACATCTAAGACTTTCCCACCATTGGAATCCTGATAACCAAATTCATGAGGCCGATTCCTCACCAATTTACCGCTACAAACTGGTGATATCTTTTTATATATCTTTTCCAACTTATTTTTCACCATAATCTCGTCAATAATATTTGCATCTTTCCCAGAACAAGTAAGCCTTTTCTTTAGATGCATGCGATGATCTGCATAATCTGCATATGTTACAGGAGTAATATACTTGCCAAGTTCGTCAAGAACCAAGGGGTCATCCAAATATACCGCCTCTGTCTGAAGGTCAATCCTATTCTTAACATCAATGACTTCATCCTCTTTAATGAAAACCTGCATTATCTCATTTTTAATCTGTAGGTTTATTTCCCCCATTTCGTCAGAGAAAATATTATTTATTTGATAGTTAAATTCTGTATGCAATCTTTTTTCCAATATACTCTTTAAGATATCAATATCAGATATCTTTAAAATTTCTTGAATAGACTGAACGGCTTCATCCATATCTTTATCATAAATGCTCTTATCATAATCTTCATTACGTTCAAAAAAAAAGTCAATCAATTCACGTCTTATTCTTTTATCATTATTGACAAACGCACCAGCATCAGAGACAATTCTTTTTACAATTGTATCCATTTCCCCATCAAAAGAAAATATATGCAAATATTTTCCATACAAAACAGCAATCGTATTCCTTATACTTTTCATGCGTTCAAAGGCAATTTTTTCGTCAATGCCATATAGGCCATTAAACACAGAAAAAAGTGCTTTCCCCACTGTACTCTTTCCCGTATTATTCGCACCGGCAATCACCGTAATTCCATCAATGTCTACAGAAGCACTCCCGATCTTGCCAATATTCTTCAATGATAACTTCATATTGACCTCCTCAATAAAATTAATGTTCTATGCCGTTCATATGAAGGCTAATACTACAAACCAAAAGTTTGTTTGTCTATTTTTCCAGATATCAACGGCACAATACATTAAATACACTCGCCAATTATATTGCACATGATACAGCAAAACCTATATTCCCACAACTACTGCACATCCCTTTTCTGGAATATCAGCACGCTGGCTCCCACGCATGCCGCACCCACCGCCAATAGGATCAACATGCACTTGCATTGAACCCCCACGCCATATTCCAAATTCAGCGACTTCTCCTGCAAGCTGATCAGCCAATATTCCAGCAGCCAATCCCACTCCAGCAACATAGACGCAATGGAAGCGGCCATCGTTCCCAGCAGCAGAATCATCAGGTTGATTCCCACGGACAGTCCGCCGGACCGGGTAATATGCCCAATCAGCATAGATATGGCCACATAGCTCCAAATGACAATAAATTGCCCCAAGATCAGGAGAAGAAATCTTGCCACGGAGATACTCCCGAACCCCCAAGCCGCAGAATATACGCCCAGGAGAAGCATGGCGGGAATCCAGGTAATCACCGTCATCGCCAAGCAAAGTGCCACATACTGCCCCACCACGATCTGGGCTCTGGAAACTCCACGGCTGACCATCTGCTTCACGGTACCGGTAGTAAATTCGCTGGTCACGATTCCACCCACAAATAGTGCCACGAACAGAAAATAAAAGGTTCCTGAGGGATAGGTGCTGAACACGGAAAGCCCATTACGCCCCAGAATCATTTCCCAGTCGCCTCCCCTGCATTTCGCATAGACGCATGCCGCAATCTGTATGGCCGCCAAGCCAAGAAAGACAAAGAACGTCACCCATGTCACCCTGCTCTTCAGCACCTTATACCACTCACTGCGCATCATATTCCACATCTACATTCCCCCCATTCTATCCACGAAGTATTTTTCCATATCCTGTCCCTCCACTGCCAGATAGGATACCGTGATATCCCTCGACACCAGTTCCCGATTCATTGCGCCAATCTGCTCTGTCTGCTCATACACGCAGATGGAAGCATCCGGCATTACCTGCATCTGCTTGATATGAAATTTCTCCTGCAATATCTGGCAAGCCCTTTCCTGATGATCCGTTCCAATTCGCACATAATGAATCGCCTTCTGATTCAGTTCCTCCGCAGTAAATTCCTCCACCAGGTTTCCCTGATTGATAATCCCATATTTTGTTGCCATTTTCCCCAACTCTCCCAATATGTGGGAGGAAATCAATATGGTCATCTCCTGTTCCCGCTGCAAGCGCAGCAGTAATTGGCGAACCTCTAAAATGCCCGCAGGATCCAAGCCGTTGATCGGCTCATCCAGCACCAAGAATTGCGGATTGCCCAGCAGAGCAATGGCAATCGAGAGCCTCTGCTTCATTCCAAGAGAAAATCCCTTCGTTTTCAGTTTTCCGGTATCCGGCAAGCCAACCATTCCCAGCACGGCATCATAATCCGTAGTCCTATCGCACCCCTGCATCTTACTGTAGTAAATCAGATTCTCCCTGGCTGTCATTCCCGGAAAAAGGGCGGGCTGCTCTATCACGCACCCAATCTTTTTCCTCCCCTGGGACACATTTTCCGAGCCAAAGAGGGCGAAGCTCCCCGCTGAGGGCTTGGCAAGCCCGCAGACCATCTTCATCAGCGTCGTCTTCCCCGCCCCATTCTTCCCGATAAAGCCGTAGATATCCCCCTTTTCCACATGCATATTTACGCCGTTTACCACATTTTTCCCTCGGTAAGTCTTTGTTAATCCATTCGTCTCCAATATCATCATATACTCTCTCCATCAAAAGTTGCGAAGTCATGTTTCTTATACAGTAAAAAGGGCTGCTCCCATAAAAGAAACAGCCCCGAAAATCTGCATATTAATCTGTC
Organism: uncultured Clostridiaceae bacterium; assembly: GCA_949841235.1. Classification (GTDB taxonomy): domain Bacteria; phylum Bacillota; class Clostridia; order Lachnospirales; family Lachnospiraceae; genus Butyribacter. The sequence goes on along the minus strand of CATKZA010000065.1, from coordinate 1,125 downwards.
GTGTAAGGCATAATCGCCACATGACGAGCGCGCTTGATCGCTACCGTCAAAGCCCTCTGGTGCTTTGCACAGTTGCCAGTGATTCTTCTGGGAAGAATCTTGCCTCTCTCTGACACATATCTCTTTAACTTATTGATATCTTTGTAGTCGATATAGTCATTCTCTTTATCTGCGCAGAATACGCAGACCTTTTTTCTTCTGCGCACGGGCCTTCTCCGAGAAGCCCCTTCTTTATCGCCTTTATTGTATGCCATAGCTTCTAACCTCCTTAAATATACTGAATCAAGCTGATTCAGCACAACATCCTCCGCTCATGGGATAGTCGTTGCACTAGTTCTTAAACGGCAGTTCCTCGTCAATGGCATCAGGACTATTCATAAAGCCATCCCCCGCAGCCTGAACCGGCTCCGGTCTGGACGGTGCCGCCTGCTGGTATCCGCCGCCGCAATTATTATAGCCTGCGGATGCCGCCTTGCTCTCAGCAAACTCCTGATCCTCCACGACCACTTCCGTCGTGTAGACTCTCTGCCCCTCTTTGTTCGTGTAACTGCCGGTCTGAATGCGTCCCGTAGCCACAATCTTCGTTCCCTGATGAAGATAATTCTCAGCAAACTCTGCTCCCCTGCCAAATACCACGCAGTTGATGAAATCTGCCTGATTGTCCTCACCCTGACGCCGAAATCTCCGATCTACCGCCAGAGTATATCTGGCAATCGCCGTCTGATTCTCCCCGGAAGAATAACGCATCTCCGGATCTCTGGTCAGACGCCCCATCAAAATAACCTTATTCATATAGGAAACACCTTCCTTTCTATGCTTCCTGTCTAATGCATAAGAATCTGAGCACATTGTCCATAATGCGAACGGCTTGCTCCAGTTCGCCGGGAACAGTAGGCTCAGCATCGAATTTGATGAAGTAGTAATAGCCTTCCTTCATATGCTGAATTTCGTAAGCAAGTCTCTTCTTGCCCCACTCTTCAACCTCCGTGACAGTCCCACCGAACTTAGCGACATACTCCTTCGCCTTCTCCACAGTGGCCACTCTCACATCCTCTTCGATCTTAGCATTGACAACTAACGCTAACTCATATTTGTTCATAGTTGCCTGTACCTCCTTTTGGTCTC
>CATKZA010000064.1 GCA_949841235.1 uncultured Clostridiaceae bacterium | reverse complement strand
AGGTGGAGTTCCATCTGATTACGGAAAATATGAGCGAAGGCTTTTTGGTAATCGATCAGGATGCCAGCCTTCTGACCTATAATTCTGCCGCATTGGAGTTGTTTGGCATGACCCCGCCAGCCAGTGGCAATGTGCTTGCATTTTGCAGGGAGAAGGATTTCAGGGAAGCCGTGTCAAAGGCGCTTGCGGGAGAAAAAGCGGAGAATACCATGATGCGGGAGGAATGCTGCTACAGCATGATTGCAAATCCGGTTTTTGAGAATAACGAGGTCATCGGTGCGGTTATTCTTATTTTGGATATTACGGAGAGAGAGAAAAGGGAAGCGCTCCGCCGGGAATTTACCGCCAATGTCTCCCATGAATTAAAAACGCCTCTCACCTCTATCTCCGGGTTTGCGGAACTGATGAAAGAGGGCGGCGTCTCCCAGGATACGGTGGTTGATTTTTCAACGTCCATTTATGAGGAGGCACAGAGATTGATTACCCTGGTGACGGATATTATAAAGATATCGGAGCTGGATGGAAAGAGCATCCCCTTTCAAAGTGAGACGGTTGATTTGCATGAACTGTCAGAGGAAATCATCAGCCGTCTGGAAGGCCAGGCAGAAAAGAGAGGCATGTCCCTGAACCTGATAGGCGGCAAAGCAGAGATTATCGGGGTGCGCAAGATTCTGGATGAAATGTTTTACAATCTGCTGGATAATGGGATTAAGTACAATAAGGAACGTGGTACGGTTGATTTTATTATTAATAAAGGGGAAGGCGGCGTGACGGTTTTGGTGAGGGATACGGGGATCGGCATTCCTGCCGTCCACCAGAGCAGGGTGTTTGAACGCTTTTACAGGGTGGATAAGAGCCATTCCAAACGGGTCGGCGGCACGGGACTGGGGCTTGCCATCGTAAAGCATGGTGCGATTTACCATCATGCCCAAATCAGCCTTGAGAGTGCTGAGGGGAAGGGAACGACGGTCACGGTTCGGTTTGGGAAGGATAGTTTTGTCGGAGGTGAATAAGGCAATGAAAAAAAAGAAAAAAATCAGACAATTAAAACAGAAAAATGCAGCCCTGCTGGAAGAAAAAAGAATGCTGGAGAAAAAAGCATTACAAGCGGAGAATGCGAATAAAACGAAAACGGCTTTTCTTTCTCATATGTCACATGACATACGCACTCCCATGAATGGCATTATCGGGATGACAGGTATTGCCATGAAGAATATTGATGATAAGGACAAGGTGCTGGATTGTCTCAAAAAAATTGACAGTTCCTCCGAACATCTTATTTCCCTGCTCAATGATATTTTGGACATGAGCCGGATTGAAAGCGGCAAGGTGGCGCTTAACCATGAAGCGATGGATATTCGAGAAGTGGTTAAACATTGTACATTGATTACAGAGAGTTTGCTGGTACACCGAAAGATAGAATTGGTCAGGGAAATTGCCGCCTTTAAAAATCCCATGGTGCTTGGCGACGAATTGCATCTGCGCCAGGTATTGATTAACATTTTGGGAAATGCGGTAAAATTTACTCCGGATGGCGGTAAAATTTATTTCCAAGTACGAGAGATTTCCGAGGAGAATGGAAAAGCAGTGTATCATTTTGAAATAGAAGATACGGGAATTGGAATGACACCATCTTTTCTTGAGAAAATATGGGAATCTTTCTCTCAGGAAAACGCTGGCAACTGTAGTAATCAGAAAGGAACCGGGCTCGGAATGGCGATTGCCAAAAAATTGGTGGATTTGATGGAAGGATCGATAACGGTAGAAAGCGAGCAGGGAGTTGGAAGCAGATTCGTCATAGAGATCAGTTTCGATATTGATTCTAATTATTATATACAATCAAAAACAGTGCAGCAATCCGATATTGACCTAAAGGGATGGAAGATTCTTCTGGTTGAAGATAACGAAATCAATATGGAGATTGCGAAAATCATGCTTGAAGAGGAACAGATTGATGTTACGACAGCAGAAAACGGAAAGATTGCTGTCAACATATTCAATCATTCTCCACAAAATATGTTCGATGCTATTCTAATGGATATCAGGATGCCGGTTATGGATGGTCTGTCCGCAGCGAAAACAATTCGCGCATTGCCGAGAAGGGATGCACAGGCGGTTCCCATTATTGCCATGACCGCTGATGCATATGCTGAGGATGTACGCAGGTCGCAAAAAGCAGGCATGACTGCGCATTTGGCAAAACCCATCCGGCAGAATGAATTGTATGAAACCTTGAGATATTTCAGTGTTTGAAAAATTATGTACATGAATGGATTGAAGTAGTGGCATAACATACATGAAAAATATTCACCTTAAAAATGAAAAAAACTCTTTACAAATTGTTTGAGGGCGATATAATGGAACATGTGCTTTAGCGCATTGGAGTTGCTTTCGCAGTTCCAATATATAAAAACGCCTGCGTAAGCGTTGCATCACGGCATTCGCCGGGCAGAGTGAAGAGAGGAAGGAGAATATTCGTCATGAAGAACGGAATAGAAATCAGATGGCATGGACGGGGCGGGCAGGGTGCCAAGACGGCAGCTCTTCTCCTCGCCGACGTGGCATTTAAGACAGGACAGAACGTGCAAGGGTTTCCGGAGTATGGGCCGGAGCGCATGGGGGCGCCGATAACGGCGTTCAACCGGATCAGTTCTGACAGGATTCGGGTGCATTCCAATATCTACCATCCGGATTTCGTGGTGGTGGTTGACGAGACGCTGCTGGATTCGGTGGATGTGACGGCAGGGCTGAAAAAAGAAGGAGCCATCATCGTCAATACGCCCAAGCGGAGCGAGGATATCATGGAGCATTTGAACGGTTATGAGGGCAAGGTATTTACCGTGGATGCCAGGAAGATTTCCATGGAGACTCTGGGGAAGAATTTTCCTAATTCCCCCATGCTGGCGGCTACCGTGGCGGTGAGCAGCGTGATGCCCCGGGAGAAATTCATCACGGAGATGCGCGCCTCCTACGAGCATAAATTTGCCAAAAAGCCAGAGGTGATCGATGGAAATATGCAGGCATTGGAGAAGGCTTTTGACGTGGTGGAAGAGGCGTTAAAAACGGCATAAATAGAATGGAGAAAATATAAATGAGAACAGACGTTACGAAAATCAATGAGAAGACGCCTCATCATCAGCTGACGGAGGGATTGATGATATTTGCGGGAGGCACTTCCAAGTCATTCAATACGGGGGAGTGGCGGACGAACACGCCGATCTATCATCCGGAAAAGTGCAAGCAATGCCTGCTATGCACCCCGGTATGCCCGGATTCCAGCATTCCGGTGAAGGATGGAAAGCGATTGGATTTTGACATGGATCACTGCAAGGGCTGCGGCATCTGCGCCAATGTATGTCCCTTTGATGCAATCGAGATGAAGGAGGGAAATGTGTAATGGCTATCAAAGAACGTATGTCAGGAAATGAGGCGGTATCCTATGCGATTCGCCAGATTAACCCGGATGTGATGCCGGCATTTCCCATCACGCCGTCCACGGAGATTCCCCAGATGGTGTCTACTTACATAGCGAACGGAGAGATGGACACGGAATTTATCCCGGTGGAGAGCGAGCATTCTTCCATGAGTGCCACCATCGGAGCGGAGGCGGCGGGAGCCAGAAGCCTTACGGCCACTTCCTCTGCGGGACTGGCATTGATGTGGGAGGAACTTTTGCTGGCGGCCTCCAATCGGCTGCCCCTGGTGATGGCATTGGTGAACAGAACCCTGTCCGGCCCCATCAATATCAACTGCGACCACTCTGACGGCATGGGTGCCAGAGATACGGGCTGGATTCAGATTTATGCGGAAAACAATCAGGAAGCCTATGACAACTTCATCCAAGCGTATCCCATCGCCGAGGACGAGAGGGTGCATCTGCCGGTGATGATTTGCCAGGATGGCTTTATCACCAGCCATGCGGTGGAGAATATGGAACTGCTGGAGGACGAGAAGGTGAGGGACTTCGTGGGGGAATATGAGCCGGAGGAGTATCTGCTGAATCCGGGAAAGCCCATTGCGGTGGGTCCCTATTCCGTCAGCAATTATGCCATGGAGGCCAAGAAGAATCAGGAGATCGCTCTGGAAAATTCCAAGGAAGTGATCTTGGAAGTGGCTGAGAGATTTGGGAAAATGGCGGGTCGGGAGTATGGTCTTTTCGAGGAGTACCGCACGGAGGATGCGGAGTATATCATGCTCATCATGGGTTCTGCGGCGGGAACGGCAAAGGAAGCGGTAGACCATTTGCGGGACGAAGGGAAGAAAGTGGGCGTCATGAAGCTGCGGGTGTTCCGTCCCTTCCCGGCAGAAGAGATCGCACAGGCATTGAAAAACTGCAAGGCGGTGGCAATCATGGATCGCTGCGAGAGCTACAATGGCAACGGAGGGCCTCTGGGCAGCGAAGTGACATCGGCACTCTTCCGAAATAAGGTGATGATTGAGACGGTGAATTATATCTATGGATTGGCTGGCCGTGACTTTACGGTGGGAGATGCCAGCGGGATTTTCTCTGATCTGGAGGAAATGATGGTAAACGGCAAGGAGATTGAGCAGTACCAGTATATCAGGCTTAGGAAATAGTGCGATAAGAATTTCTAAATTGCTCACGCCAGTGGGCGTTTCGCAAAGAAATTCTAAGTATCACACAGGAAGAACGCAAAAGCAGCGTTCTTCTCATGGATTGTTGATGTCAGCTTTGCTGATATTGCCGCCTGTAGCGGCATGTTTGAAAAAGTGCAGAAATGAGGAAAGATATGAGTGATTTTAGTTTGAAGACTATGATGAATAAGCCGGAGCGTCTGGCGCCGGGGCATCGCATGTGCGCCGGCTGCGGGGCGACTATCGCAGTGCGGGCCGTGCTTCGGGCGTTGAAGGAAGAGGATCATGCGGTGATAGGGAATGCCACGGGCTGCCTGGAGGTATCTTCTTTCATGTATCCCTATACCTCCTGGGAGGACAGCTATATCCACAATGCCTTTGAGAATGCAGGGGCTACCTTGAGCGGCGTGGAGACTGCCTACAAGGTCTTGAAAAAGAGGGGGAAGATTCCTGCGGAGGATACCTTTAAGTTCATTACTTTCGGGGGAGACGGGGGAACCTATGATATCGGCTTCCAGTCTTTGTCCGGCGCCATGGAGCGGGGACATGACATGGTGTATGTGTGCTATGACAATGGAGCCTATATGAACACGGGCATCCAGCGTTCCTCCGCCACGCCCATGTATGCGGACACTACCACCACCCCCGTGGGGAAGGAGTCTGCGGGGAAGATGCAGAATCGGAAGGATCTTGCCAGTATCATCGCAGACCACGACGTACCTTATGTGGCACAGACCACGCTGACCCAGAATTTTAAGGATTTGCACAAGAAGGCGGAGAAGTCCATCTATACCGAGGGGGCGGCTTTTCTCAATATCATGGCTCCCTGCCCCAGGGGGTGGCGTTATGAGACGGCGGAAATCATGGATATCTGCAAGCTGGCGGTGGAGACCTGCTACTGGCCATTGTTTGAAGTGGATCACGGCAGGTGGATATTGTCCTATGAGCCGAAAAAGAAGCTGCCCATCGAGGAGTTTCTGCGGAAGCAGGGAAGGTTCAAGCATCTGTTTAAGCCGGGGAATGAGGCGTTGATTCAGGAGTTCCAGGCGGAGGTGGACAGACGCTGGGAGGATTTGCTCTTCAAATGCTCCAGAGAGCAGTAGGATGAAAAATCATGGAATAAATGACAATAATTGGCCAATGCATTGTGCTGTGGATTTGCAAAGTATTAACGGTTTGCAAGGCGTGATGCAGCTGGCCGTTTTTTTGTTTATAGGATTAGGGTGTCAAAAGGTCTGAACTTCCCTTGCCGGTTATTTATTCTGCATGGCTTTGATTAGACGCATCAGGGCATCTATTTCTTCCTTTGATAAACCGGACAAGTCAATTTCTTGTTTGTGTTCTAATCCCAGCAAGTAATCTGTGCTTACATTAAATATCTTGGCGATATGGATCAGGACATCATAGGAAGGTAGTCTCAGACCTGTTTCATAAGCACTTATGACTGATTTTGTCAGCCCTAATTTTTTGGATAGCTGCGCTTGCGTGAGATTTTCTTTTAGACGCAACGTTTTCAATACGTTTCCAAAGTCAACCATATAAAGCCCCCCTGCATCGTGTATTTTCTGCCGTTTTCAGTCGCTTTCCGAGACTATACAATATATATGATACTATAAGGTATGTATACTATGAGTGGATTATGTATTGAATAAGTTGACTTTTGAATAAATATTTGATAGAATAAATGTATCATAGGCTAATCAAAAACGTATGGAAACAGGAGGGTGCTATCGTATGGCTTTATGCTTAAGAAGGATTTGTGAAGAGGATTTGGAGAAAATTATGCATTGGAGAATGACTCCGGAAGTGACAAAATATATGTATACGGATTGCCAGTTGACTCTTGATGGGCAAAGAAAGTGGTTTAATAAAATCATGCGGTCAAAAGAGGATATATATTGGATTATTCAAATGGATGGCGTGGATATTGGTCTGATTAACATGACTGATATTGATTATCAAAATAAGCGATGCGCTTGGGCGTATTACATAGCGGATACGTCCTTTCGGGGGCGAGGGATTGCGACGCGGCTAGAGTGCAATATATATGATTTTGCATTTGGTACATTGAAGTTAAATAAGGTGTGCTGTGAAGTTTTTTGCTTCAATGAAAAGGTTATCTCGATTCATCAGAAATTTGGAGCTGACATAGAAGGGAAAAGAAAAGAGCATATATGCAAGAATGGTCAATATTATGATATTGTTCAGATGGGAATTAATAAAGAGAAGTGGCAGTCGATCAGGGATCAGTATAAATATGAAAAAATAGAAATTGATGACTATTTTTCTGATAAGAATGAAGCGGCTGTATGCACAAAATATGTTTTAGGGCAAAGCGACAGTTTTTCTAAAACCATTACAGAATCAGATGTGGTAATGTTTGCCGGGATCACCGGTGATTTTAATTCTTTGCATGTGAATGACATCGAGGCGGCGAAATCCTTGTTTGGAAAAAGAGTTTGCCATGGGATGCTGGTGGCATCATATATTTCAAGTGTGCTTGGCAATTATTTTCCGGGAAGGGGGACGGTTTACCTATCACAAAATATAGCATTCAAAAATCCTGCATATATAGGGGATACCGTTACCGCCAGGGTTACTGTAAAGGAAATATTGGGCGAAGATATTATTCTATTAGACACAAATGTATGTAATCAAAAGGGAGAAATGCTCGTTGCTGGCGATGCAACTGTAAAGGTTCCAATAGATTGTTAGTTGTTTTAGTAATTTTATGTCATCATATAGTATGAGTTTGCCATGCATATTATGAAATAACTATCTATTCCCGATATGTTTAGTGTAGCATTTTTGGTAGATTGCTGTGAGATATTTGGCATCTGCGTGGATCTTTTAGGAGAGCAGAGCGGCTTTGAATGCCAGAAAAGCCGCAGAAATTAGCTTGCAGCTACTATGTAGAATGGGCGAGGAAATATGAGATAGGGAATTTTGAGTTTACCGTGAAAGAGTGGGAGGCGATGCTTCAAGCCCTGGATGAAATATGGAACAGGCTGGATGAATCTGATGTGAAGAGGAAGGAATTAGAAGGGAAAGAAGAGGAGGAGGGATAACGATTCTTTTTTGGAATGCTTTGTTGTTCCTATAGCGGATCGCACAACAACAGCCGATGGCGTTATCCATATAAAATGGTCAATGCCATCGGCTGTTGCTGTGAGCATAAAGCTGCGAATGGCGGCTGTTGCCATGCCCCTAATTCAATGTATAAATCGTATAATTTAGATAGGCGGCAAAGATGCACCACAATAGATATGGCAGTTGCAGATAGGCAGCCAGGGGGAGGATCTGATAAAATTGATAGATCATAATTGTGATGAGAACGATTAATCCGATCAGCCATATAAAAGCAAATAAGTATTGTGACATTCCGAAGAATAATATGCTCCAAAAAAAGTTGAAAAATAGTTGCAAAGCATAGGTTGCAAGTGCTTTTCTTTTTTCTGCGCTGTCGGAGGAGTAAATCAGGTATGA
>CATKZA010000063.1 GCA_949841235.1 uncultured Clostridiaceae bacterium | reverse complement strand
GATAATCCGTCCATCTTCCAGCACCATGATGCAGTCACTGTTACGCACCGTGGACAGCCTGTGAGCGATGACAAAAGTCGTCCTGCCCTTCATCAGCCGATCCATCCCCTGCTGCACCAGCCTCTCCGTCCTAGTGTCAATGGAGCTGGTGGCCTCGTCCAGAATCAGCGCCGGAGGATTGGCAATGGCGGCCCTGGCGATAGCCAGAAGCTGCCGCTGACCCTGGCTCAAGTTGCCCCCATCTCCGGTGAGCATGGTATCATACCCCTCCGGCAGCCGGCGGATAAACCCGTCTGCGTTGGCCAGTCTCGCAGCCTCCACAACCTCCTCCCTAGTAGCATCCAGCTTTCCATATCGGATATTCTCCTCCACCGTTCCCGTAAAGAGATGGGTATCCTGGAGCACCACTCCCAGAGACAGGCGCAAATCCTTCTTCTTAATCTTATTCACATTAATGTCATCATACCGGATTTTGCCATCCTGAATATCATAAAAGCGGTTAATCAGATTGGTAATCGTGGTCTTTCCCGCCCCGGTAGCCCCCACAAAGGCAATCTTCTGCCCGGAATTGGCGAACATTTCAATATCATGAAGCACGATCTTCTCATTATTATAGCCAAAATCCACATGGTCAAACACCACATCCCCCATCAGCTGGCGATAGGTGGTAGTCCCCTCCTCTCTGTGGAAATGCTTCCAGGCCCAGAGCCCGGTGCGCTCCCCGCACTCCTCCAGTTCGCCCCTAGCATTCCTCTTTGCATTCACCAGTTCCACATATCCGTCATCCACCTCCGGCTCCTCATCAATCAGGGCAAAGATTCTCTCCGCCCCCGCCATGGCCATGACAATGGCATTGAGCTGCTGGCTGATCTGGCTGATGGGCATATTGACCGATCGATTGAACATCATAAAGCTCACCAGCTTGCCCACGGTAAACCCAAGCACGCCATTCAGGGCCAGGATGCCCCCTGCAATGGCGCAGAACACATAGCTGATATTTCCCACCTGGGCATTGACAGGCCCCATCATATTAGCAAACTTATTGGCAGCATTGGCACTCTCGAAAAGCCTGTCATTCTTCTCCCGAAAGCCCTCCAGATTCTTTTCCTCATGGCAGAATACCTTCACCACCTTCTGTCCGCTCACCATCTCCTCAATATAGCCATTCAGATCACCGATATCCCTCTGCTGGGCCACGAAATAAGAACCGCTCAGCCCTGCCAGCTTCTTGGTAATGAACATCGTGATTCCCACCATGACCAGCGTGAGGACTGTGAGGGGAACGCTCAGCACGATCATGCACGCCAGCACGCTGACCACCGTAATCAAGCTGCTAATCCCTTGGGGAATGCTCTGGCTGATCATCTGGCGCAGGGTATCGATATCGTTGGTATACATGGACATAATATCTCCATGGGAATGGGTGTCAAAATATTTGATGGGCAGAGATTCCATCTTGTGAAACATCTCCTCCCGCAAATGCAGCAGCACCCCCTGGGTCACATTCACCATCACCCGGCTCTGGATATAGGCAGAAAGCACTCCCGCCCCATAGAATATCGCCACCTGGAAAATCCTCTCCTTTAGAGGTCCAAAATCCGGCTCCCTCATGAGGAGCAGGGGAGCGATATAATCATCAATCAGCGACTGGGTAAACATCGTCCCCTGGACGCTGGAGAGGACTGTCACCACGATGCACACCAGCACCACAACGCATTGGAGGGCATAATAATGCATCACATACCGCATCAGCCTCATAAACAGCTTTCCTGGATTCTCAATCTTCGGCTTCGGCCCCACAGGCCCCCTTCTTCCCGGTCCCGGCATATGCTATTCCTCCTCTCCCGGCTCGTCAAAATCTCCGCCGCCGTTCATCTGCGAATCATATACATCTCTATAAATCTCATTCTTCTCCAACAATTCCTGATGGGTGCCAAATCCATCCACCCTGCCCTCCTCCATCACGATGATCCTGTCGCAGTCTTGAATGCTGGATATCCTCTGGGCAATGATAAACTTGGTCGTTCCCGGAATCTCCTCCCGGAACGCCCTTCGGATCTTCCCGTCCGTGGCAGTATCCACTGCGCTGGTGGAATCATCCAATATGAGTATTTTCGGCTTCTTGAGCAACGCCCTGGCAATGCAGATCCTCTGCTTCTGCCCCCCGGACACATTGCTCCCCCCCTGCTCGATATAGGTGTCATACCCCTCGGGCATCTTCCGGATAAATTCATCCGCACAGGCAAGCCTGCAAGCGCGAATGCATTCCTCTAGGTCCGCCTCGGGATTGCCCCAGCGAAGGTTTTCCAGAATCGTGCCGGAAAAAAGCACATTCTTCTGCAACACCACCGACACCTGGTTCCTCAACGCCTCCAGGTCGTACTCCCGCACATCCACGCCCCCCACTCGGACGCTGCCCTCCGTCACGTCATATAGGCGGCTGACCAGATTCACCAGGCTGGACTTGGCGCTTCCCGTCCCACCCAGAATGCCAATGGTTTCCCCGCTGCGAACGGAAAAGCAGATGTCCTTTAGCACCATGTCCTCCGCTCCCTCCTTATAGGAGAAATGCACATGGTCAAACACCACTTCCCCATCTGCCACCTCCATCACCGGATTTTCCGGATTCACAATATCCGCCTTCTCCTCCAGCACCTCTGCCACCCGCTCCCCGCTGGCGATACTCAAGGTAATCATGACAAAGATCATGGAAAGCATCATAAGGCTCATCAAGATATTCATGCAGTAAGACAGCAGCTGGGTCAAATCCCCGGTGGAAAGGCTGCCGCCCACAATCATATTGGCCGCCACCCAGCTGATGATCAGGATGCAGGCATAGACCGTAAACTGCATAATGGGATTATTTAATGCCACCAGCCTCTCTGCCTTGACAAACATGCGATAGATATTTCCGCTGGCCGAAGAAAACTTCTCCTTCTCATACTCTTCCCTGGCATAGGCCTTCACCACCCGGATGGCAGAGACATTCTCCTGCACGCTCTCATTTAATTTGTCATATCTCTTAAATACCTGGTTAAAATATTTCATTGTAAACTTAATCAGAACAAAGAGAACCGCCCCCAATGCCAGCACGGCAATCAGGAAAATGCTTGCAATCCGCACATTTACATAAAATGCCATGGCCATGGCGCACAGGAGGCTTGCCGGTGCCCGCATGCACATCCGCAGAATCATCTGATAGGCATTCTGCAAATTCGTCACATCCGTGGTCATTCTGGTCACCAGGCCGGAAGTGCTGAATTTATCAATATTAGAAAAACTGAATGTCTGGATATTCTCGAACATGGCTTCCCGGAGATTTTTGGCAAACCCGGTAGATGCGCTGGCACCGTACTTTCCGCCCATGATTCCGGCAAACAGCCCCAGACTGGCAGCCACCACCATCACGCTCCCCACAACATAGATATGTTTCATATCTCCCTTCCTGATTCCGTCATCAATAATGGAACCCATCAAAAAGGGAATCAGCATTTCAAACAGAACTTCCAAAATCATAAACACCGGGGTCAGGATGGAATCCTTCCAGTATCCCTTGATTTGCTTACCCAACGTACTTAACATAATCCATTTCCTCATTTCCGCACCGCCTTTTGCCCAAACATACATTTGCGCAAAGCAGCGCCCTGACTTTATGCAACCCTAAGAAACTTTTTCAAATCCAATCCGCAATTCCCGGAGCATTTCCTGCGCCACCCCGTCCCAAGCAAACTCCGCCTGCTTATTCATAGAAAACTCACGGTAACTGCACCCGGTCACCGCAGATAGATTCCCCTTCTCAAATCGGAAATGCAGCAAAAAATCTACATCCTGCCCTGCCATCTGCTCTCCCAGCCGCCTCGCCGCCTCCTCCTTGGAAAGCCTGAGCGAGATCTGAAATTGGCTCGGCGTCTTCTTCCCCTTAATATAAGAAAAAAGAACAGGCTTTGCCTCCTTCCAATAAATATATTCCGGCATGTCAGGATAATTTTCCCGCTCCTCCCCGTCATACCAGCCAAAATTTCGATGCCCTCCCATAGTCATTTTGGCAAAAGTGGTCACCTGAGCCTCCTCCAGCAGCCATCTGTCAAAGCCATCCCTCATCAAAAGCCAGGCCATGGTTTCTTTTATATCAAAAATTTTAATTAAAATCATAAAATCTCTCTTTCTGTACATACTACCTATTACGACAGAGCATCTGGCATGAGAATGACATCCTCACTATGAGCGGCAAAGCCGTGAATAGTAATCCTCTCAATCCATGCCAGGCGAAATACTCTGTCTTCAGCATAGAAACTATCAAAACGCACGAGACGTGCAGAACGGAGGCAACTATGAAAAAAGACGCAAAAACCTTTCATGAGGTAGCACAGCGCTGTACAAAATTCTGCCCCTGCGACAAATGCGGGTGCAGCAACGAGTCAAACTACAGCGCCACGTCTAAGACGACAGGAAGCGCCAGCGATTGCGGTTCCAACAAGACTGGAAGCAACAAGAGCACGAACAGCACAAACAGTTCCAACCGGGCGACAAACGCCACTTCCGAGAACGTATCTTGCAAGAACTGCTCGCACTATGATCCGTCTAAGGTATGTACCCTGGATCTCTACACAGAAATCGTAGAAAACCATCATCTCTAATCTCATTGGGGGATGACGCTTCACGGCATCCCGTCTATGATCTAACGGTTCTCCTTCCCAAATTCTATGGGAAAGGAAAGGCTGCATCTTGCAGCCTACATACTTTTTGCCATGGCAGTCTCCCAAAACGATTTTCCCACCTGGAAATGCCATCTCCCCTGCCTCTGCCCATCATATTTCCACAAACACCACCACGCTCCGGGGGGCAACCACCGTCTTCTTCTGCAATTCTTCCTTCGCCTTCCTGCCTCTCCCCCTCTTGGGCGGCTTCCGCTTATCATAAAGCAGTTCCTCGTCAAAAAGATTATCATAGGAATCAATCATCACCTTCCATGTGCGTCCCTTGGGAAGGTTGGGCAAGTCAAAAGATTTGGCCTCCCAGTACATATTGTAAATCACATACACACTCCGTCCAAACTTGCGATCCACGTAATCCCCATAATAAAGCATGGCAAGCATGCGGCTATAGTTAGAAAGATCCGGCCGCCATGCCTGCGTGCCATGGATGGACAGATCCGGCATTCCGCAGGAGAGGGTATCCATCTGGCGGATAGGCTCCCTCTGGTGCAGCACAGGAAAAGTTTTCCGAAAGCGAATCATCTTCCTCACAAAATCATGAATCTGCTCTCCCGTCTTCGTGACATTCCAATGAATCCATGTGGTGGCATTGTCCTGGCAATAGGCATTATTGTTTCCCAGCTGGGTATTCCCCAATTCATCTCCCCCCAGAATCATGGGCGTGCCCTGGCTGGTCAAAAGCATCAGGAAGGCATTGCGAATCTGTATCATCCTCCGGCCTAGAATCGCTTTTTTTCTAGTCTTGCCCTCCACGCCACAGTTCCAGCTGTAATTGAACTCCGTGCCATCCCGGTTCATCTCCCCATTGGGTTCATTGTGCTTGATATCGTAAGACACCAGATCCATCATGGTAAATCCATTCACATGGGTCATAAAATTAATGAATGCATGCTCGTCAGAATTGCGGGAAAAATAATTGGCCACCTTTGCTACCATGCCCTCGTCGCTTTTCAAAAACTTTCTGGCATGGCTCATAAAGCCCTCATTGTACTCTGCCAGATCCTCTTTCTGGCCTGACCGCATGGCACCCCGAAGCATATTCATATCCCAGTAATTGCCCAGAATCTTCACGCCGGACAAAATGGGGTCGGACACCAGCGTCAGGGATGGCATCACCTCCTGGTTCACCCGAAAGCCATCCACATGATAATCCAGCACCCAGTTCCTCAGGCAATCTATCATAAGAAACAAATTCGTCCCCTGGGCAAAATAAATATCCAGCAGCACTTCTATCCCTGCCTCATGAAACGCCTTCACCATGCGCCGGAACTCCTGAGCCGGCCCCCCCTCCGTGCCGGCGTAGGATGCCTTGGGGGCAAAATAGTACGTATTTCTGGTTCCGTAGCCCCAATAATTCACCTTGGGTTCTCCCTGCCGTCCCTCCTCCCCGGTCATCTCATCAAACTCATACACCGGAAGAAGCAGTACGCCATTAATTCCCAAATCCTGCAAATAAGGAATCTTCTGCCGCAGACCCTCAAAAGTCCCCTTGTGCTTCACTTTTGAGGAAGCATGTTTCGTGTACCCCCTCACATGAAGCTGATACAGAATCAAATCTGCGTAGGGAATCCGCAAAGGCGCATCCTCCTCCCAGTCAAAATCCTGAATGCAGATGCCGCCTCGCTGGGGTTTGGACTTCCTGCGCTTTCCCCAGCCATCCCTGCCGGTGACATAGTCCGCATAGGGATCCACAAACTCCCTTCCTTCCGCCTCATAAAGATACTCATACTCCCGGGTCAGAATATCCTCCACGCTGCGGTTGTCCTGGCAATCCGCCGCCTTCGACACCGTCACGAAGTAGGCGCTGCCCTTTTTGAATTTAGCCGTCAATTCCAGAACATGTTCCGGACTCTCTTTTCCTTTCCTATACAACTTTAACAAGCATTTCTTTTGATCTGGCAAATGCACTGCAAACTGCACGCCCTCCGGCACCTTTGTCACACCGAAAGACAGTGTATTTCCCACATGATAATCAAATGGATGCTCTTCTTTCGTCATATTATCCCCCTAAATATGCTTAAGAAACCAAATGCCAACGCATCTCTGCGCCGGCTTGCTTTTGGCGGCCTAAGCTTCAAGCAAAGTCAATTCCGTCTAACTACATAATCTGAAATCCCATGAAATATCCCACGAAATAAACGCCGAACAACAGCATTCCAGATAGCACCATCCCCCTATACAGCAGGGGACGATCCTTTCCAATATCTGCCAGGACTATAAAAAGCGGCAAAGCGCATGCCATATATCTCCCGCCGCTAATAAGAAAGGTTACCGAATAATTCACCATCGTATAGACAAGCAAAAATGCGCTATATTTCAGCGGATGTCTGCGAACCATATACACCAGGCAGACCACCGTCAATGCAAAAATCACCACCTCCGGCAACCACACCGCAAGCCGCATGGCATTCGTGGTATCCGACCCGAAAAGATACCCTAAAATCTCATTCAGGCATCTGGGTACCCACGTAGTGGTGTGATACCAGTGATGCTCCTGATAATATTGGAAACGAAAGAAATCTCCCTCAACCCGATAATTCAGATAAAAGTAAATCAAATTTCCCACAGGGATTAGAAAGAGCCAAATCCCTTTGGTAAAAAACTCTTTCCAAAACGTGCCAAGCTTTCCTGTGCGGAAACATTCCCCCGGCCGATAGGATACGAAAAACTCCACCAGCCCTACCCCGAGCAATAGAACGCCCTGCACCCGGCACAGGGACAGGAACAATCCGATTACCCCGGCCACCAGAAAGCGATGCCTGCTAATATAATACAATCCTGCTGAAAGCAGACAGAAAAACAAGCTCTCCGTCATAATGCCGCCAAAGAAGAAGGCAAAGGGATACGCCGTAAAAAGCATATAGGCCTTCTCCGCCATGTCCTTTCCAAACTCCTCCTTCACAAAGGCATAGAAATAGCAGCTTCCCACGCAGAATGCCAGAGTGGATATCAGGATGCCACACAGATGCCAGTTCCTGACCACCAAATGTATAGCCCGCATCAGCCATGGATACAGAGGAAAAAATACCAGAAAAAGATGCTGGCCATCTTCAATGAAATTTTCATATCCCAGCCTAGCCAGGTTGATATAGTGAGGGGCATCCCACCTTTCCCACTGATTCAAAACCTGCTGCAATGTAAAGCTTGTCTCCTGGGAGTTTAGAAGCATCCACACAACTCCCGCCAGATAAACTAAGAGCCGGATTGCCAACGCCATGAAAAAAATCTGTATCATATCCTTTTTCAGTACGCCATCCCCTGAAAAAGACCCATCCACCCGAAAAATCTTTTCCTTTCCACCCTTGATGCATCCAGTCTCGTACAAAAATCTTCCAAACCAAAAGAATGCTAACAGCAGAAATAATCCCCCTAAA
>CATKZA010000062.1 GCA_949841235.1 uncultured Clostridiaceae bacterium | reverse complement strand
CCACAGAAAGAGTTTGACCGGAAAGCATAGGAATAACAGCACCGTCACCGCCAGAGGCTTCTTCATAATGCCTCCCAAGAGCGTGGCCGTCACTGCTGCCGCCCCGAATACCACATGGTCTCCCCCATTGCCAAGCACAAGCAGTGCCATAGCATACCCCAGGCAGACCCCCGCAAAAATCATGGGAAAGAAATGTCCGCCCTTTAATCCCGACTGAATGCATATGTTCGTAAGCAGGATCTTCAAAACCGCCACGCCGGCGAGAAACAGCGGCGCATATCCCCTGTAGCCCGCAATCAATTCTCCCATGGCCTCCTCTCCGGAAAACATCAGCATGGGGGTCAGCGTACCCAAAATCCCGAGACACAGCCCGCCCGCCATCTCCCTGACAATGGGGGGCAGTTTTGATGCGACAGCTTCCGCCGCCCCATGGGTGATATAATAAACCTTTGCCAGAAGCCCGCCCAAGATAATATATGCGATCAGCATGAGATAGTCATATCTGTCGGGTTCCACATCGGGAAAGGAAGGGATTCCCCCTAGCCCCGCCCCGAAAAGTCCTGACAGGAGCATATAGCATCCCGTTCCTGCTGCGGCGGCCAGGCCGTACAAAAATAATTTCAGCGTCCCCGGAAGCTTCACAATCTCCTTGTCCTTATTTTCCTCCTCCACGGCAAATACGCCAAACAAAGGGGAGCGGAAAAGAACCCCCAAAGTTACCGCCGCACCTACCTGGGAATACTCCCTCGCATTCTGCCTGGCAAAGGAAAGGTTGTCGCCCACCCAATAGCAGAGACCCACGATCACTCCCGTCAGCCCCGCTTCCGGCCCGATGCTGCTGCCCAAGAGAAGGGGGAGCAGTGCGCTTAATAGAATCACCACAATATTGGAATAGTCATACCGCTTCTCCGCTTTCACTTTTCCCATCACCGTATCCAAATCCTCCGGGTAGTCCCCGAACTTCCAGCGGAATATGCCAATGAGGGCAGCTCCGGCGGTACAGACAAGCACGGTATAATACGGCACGGAACACCTTTCCGGAAGCCAGTTCCACAAAAAATCCGTCCCCATCGCCACAAGTTTCAAAAATACCCAGATCACGCCGCCAGCCACCGCGCCAATGATTCCGCAAAAAGCAATCAAGTGCATCTCATTTTTTATCCGTTTCCACATAGGAATCCTCCTGTCGTTACGATTCACAGTTGTTCCTCCCCCTCATGCGATAGACCCGCTGCCTGGCGGCATCGGTCGCCGTTTATAACCTTTCAAGCCTCTTCCTGATCCGCAGGATATTCTTCCCATCCCGATACTCATAGGAAATCTCGTCCATGGTCTTCTTTACCATAAAGATACCCAGCCCTCCTATCTCCCGCTCCTCCGCAGAGAGGCCTACGTCCGGCTCCCGCCTTGCCAGAGGGTCGTAGGGAATCCCATCGTCGATAAACGTCACCACCACTGAGAGCGGCTCCTCTATCACCTCCACCCGCACAGTGGCCGCCCCCACCTCCGGGTGGTAGGCATAATGGGCAATATTGCCAAAAAGCTCATCTATAGCGATATCAATCTGCGTCTGCGCCTTCAGCGGACAATCCAAGGCCTCCAGCTGCTCATCCACGAAGGCAGTCACCTGCATAATATTTTCCACCGTGGCGTCAACGGTCAATTCCTCCATTTCCTTCACCTCCCATGCACTGTCACTTCTCACATTTGTCTGCCATCCACATGCCATTACCTTTTACATCCATCTGCCATCCGCATGCTGTTACCCTTTACATCCGTCTGCCATCCATATGCTACTGCATTTCACGACTGCCTATACATAAGCCGTCCATATCCTGTTACCTCTCACGATTATCTATGCATCGTCTCTATCCGCAGACTTGCATGCACTGCTATCTCCCACAATCTCCATCCGCTCCTTATATTCCAAGCATAGCATGGTAATATCGTCAAACTGGGGCGCATCCCCCACGAAATCATCAATCTCCCCCTTGATGCGGGCAAGCAGTTCTTCCGGGGACGCTTCCACATTTCTGCACAAAACCTCTCCCAGCCGTTCCGTGCCATACAGCTCCATTTCCCGGTTGGTGGCCTCCGTCACCCCATCCGTATACTGGAACAGCTTATCCCCCGGCTCCAGCTGCAGCGCACCACTCTGATACTGCATCCCCTCCATGCCCGCAAGGACGAAGGCTGCACGTATCTTGTGGGGTTTGAAGCCCTCTCCCTTCTTGCTGATATAGGGAATCTCATGGCCCGCATTCACAAACCGCAATTCTCCCGTCACCAAATCCAGAACCCCCTCAAAGGCGGTGATAAATAAGCCTTCGCTGTTGGACTCGCACAGAAGCTCATTGACTTCCGTAAAGACCCCTCCCAAATCCTGCCCCGGCTTGGTATGGTCTTTGATCAGCGTCTTGCCAATCACCATGAAAAGCGCGGCGGGAACGCCCTTCCCTGACACGTCCGCCACCACCACCGCAAGGTGCCGCTCATCCACCATAAAGAAATCATAGAAATCGCCGCCCACCTCCTTGGCCGGATCCATGGTAGCATAGATATCAAATTCCCGCCTCTCCGGAAATGCCGGAAAGATGCAGGGGAGCATGGAAGCCTGAATATTCTTGGCAATGTCCAGCTCCGTTCCGATCCGCTCCTTCTCCGCCGTGATGCGGGACAGATTCTCAATATATTCCTTCAGGCTGTCGGTCATATGGTTAAATGCCTGTCCCAGAAGAGCCGTCTCATCATCAGACTCCAGATGGATGCAATAATCCAGATTCCCACTGCTAATCTCCCCGGCTCCCTGGGTCAGCACGTAGATTGGCTGGGTCAGCCGCTCGGCAAATTTATTGGATAGCAGGATAATCACCCCGGTGATTGCCAGGGCAATCAGCAAAAATAGTACCGCCATCAGCAGGATCTTCCCATCAATATCTCTATTGGTCTCTTGGGTGATGGCATCAATGTTCTCCTGCAAGTCATTGATATGCGCCATGATCGACGCATCATCCAGCCCGATTACCGTCACCACGGCCCAACTCGTACTTTCCAATGGGGAATAGGCAAGGTAGGACTCCCTGCCATCCAATGCCACCTGGGAAATCCCCGATTCCCCTTTCCCGATCTTCTCCATCACCGCTGTCAGTCCATCATTTCCCGTCTCCAGCAGATTCTCCTGAAAGCGGTTAATCTCGCTGTCCTGGCTGGAATTGGCATTGGCGATGACATTCATGCCATCGGTATTGACCAGAAAGGCATATCCACTCTCCCCGATGGTGGTGTTGCGAACCATCTTCTGTATATTCTCAATCAGACCGCCGCTCCCCGCCACGCCTATCAGCTTTCCATCCACATACACCGGCATGGCGCAGATCAATGCAACGCCCCGCCCGGAACCGTCCTGAACGGGATTGGTCCAATAGATTCCGCCCTCCTTCAATTTTGCCGCCTCTGTGTACCAGGCAGATTCCCTGGCATCATATTCCACCATGGAGGTCGTCAGCGTATCCGCCAGCACATCAATCCCGGAGGATTGCAGGCAGAAATAGGTAGCGCCGATTCCATTATAGGTGCCATCCCCATTGTCAAAATTCCGAATCCCTCCCAAAGCCCCCTTCAGAAAACCGGCAAGATACAGTTCCCGCCGCATGGGGCCTGTCAGAGAACTTTCGTCCAGCTTCGCCTTCACCACCGTGCCATCCTCCTCCACAATGGAATCCGGCTCCATCACCGACCGAGGCCC
Source organism: uncultured Clostridiaceae bacterium (assembly GCA_949841235.1). Taxonomy (GTDB): domain Bacteria; phylum Bacillota; class Clostridia; order Lachnospirales; family Lachnospiraceae; genus Butyribacter. Next base: position 4,357 of record CATKZA010000062.1, on the reverse strand, counting down.
CCGCAGGTGAAAAGAAAAGGCACCAAGGCTTTCCTTGGGATGATTGCAGGAGAAATCAAAGGCATCCAGAGGCAGACTCCGATCCGAACGGCCAAGGGTATACTGTTCCGCATCAGAATAAATATCCTTTGCCGCCATGGCTACCAGCCTGGTCTGATTGAGAATCAGGTTCAAGCTGGTATCCGCCAAGCGGCTCTTATTCTCCGCCAGCGCCTGCAGCTCCTCCTTCCTCTGCGTCCGCAGAGCATCCGTGGCATCCAACGTCGCTTGATTATTCAAGCCCCGCAGGCTGTCAGAAATATTCCTGCGTATATTCCAAATGCTCAAGCCCGATGCCACGCCTAGCAGCAGGATAGACGCAAGGGAAATGGATAGCACCAGCCGCGCCACCTTATTCTTTATCGTCTTCAATGTTCCTCTCTCCTTTCCCACAGGACTGCCAAGTCCATGACCCTTCTATCTGCACCCTTCCCGCCCGATGCCATGAAAGGACAGGCATTCCCATCACTCCCCATCCCGCTGGCATTCCATTATGTACGAGAGCAGTTTCTCCCCCTCCCCATGCAAATGGATGTCCTCATAGCGGATCTGCTGTCTTCCAAGGAAAGCCAGCAGCATATACTCTTCCCTGATTTGCAAAGGCTTAAGCCCGGCGAAGAAAAAGCCCGCCTGTTGAAGCTTCCTATATGCAAAGACCGCCGCCTCATCCCGGATATTCAGATAGCATAGCACCGTTTCGTCCTCCCAACGGGCTTTTTCATCCATCTCCCGCTCCACCACATCAGAAAAATCCTTTCCCACCTCTTTCACCGTGCAGATTCGGGAATGGTGTATCGGCTCTTCCTTCCAAGAGATGGCCGTCCTATTCCGGGAGGGCTGCCGCTCCTGCGCCACAATCCCGCATGCCACGCCCAGACGCTGGTAAATATGCCGGACTTCCCCTGCATGTTCCTCCGGGCAATACAGCGTCCCCACGTCATCCACATTTCCCCGCCTGCACATCACCGCCTGGCTCATCTTTCCATCCTCGGCCAAGGCAAGCCGGGACACCATGACAGCATTGCGATATAGCATCAGGCGCATGCCGCAATACACGAATCCCCGCCTTGCAAGACTTCCCTGGCTGACGGTGTCGTGGGTCATCACATCCGCATAAACAGAAACCAGATCCTCCCGCCTCTCCACCAGTTCCAGCAGACGCTCTTCCTGCGCCTTGCCAATCCCCATGCCACGGTATGCCTCCTTCACCACTCGCAGCATCAAAAGGACGCTCCCCCGAAAATCATCCTCCAGACGAGCCGCCGACGTGCTGACAATCTCTCCCTCCTCTGCGACACCACACAGCACCAGCATCCTCCCGGATGCGCACTGTTCCAGAAGAAAATCCTCCTCCAGATACTCCTTGTAGGGATATCCCTCGCCATAAAAGTCCTCCACGCACCGGCGAAAGGCTTTTCCGTCCCCCTGGCAGAAGGGCCGGAAAATAATATCTGCGCATTTGCCCGTGTCTCGGTCTTGAAAAAGCAAGCGATTCCCCCCTTTTATAATAATCTTTATTCCTGCCATAAATATCTTTTACGTTAAACTTATCTAAATTTCCATCTGCTGCGTTAGTTTTTCTAGACAGACCATTGCATTATATGGTCTTTGCCACCGCTACGTTGCTAAGCGCCAGTGGCGCTTGTTTAGCAAGGACCGAAGTGGATAAAAGAACTTAGTATTCGTTGTACTAGAATGTAATCAGCAGATTATTCGTGCCAAAGGTCTCCCGGAACTCAATCTGCTTTGCCGTTCCCACAATCATCTGAATCCCCAGCACCTGTTCCGCCATCTCCAGATTGTCCCGATTTTCTTCATAAAAGCGAACCGGATCAAATATTTTCCCGGAATTGCGGATGCGAAGCAGCACATCCTCCCCCATTTTTACGATGCGGATATCGATAAACTGCTCCTTCCTGCCATCCATGCAATAAGAAATGATGACAGTAAGCATTTCCTCAATGGCTAGGCTGACCTGCATGGTCTTCTTTGGCGCAAGTCCGGAACTCTCGCAAAACTCCGTAATGTTTTGCGAAGCGAACATGATATCCTCCAAATCATTCTTCACTGAGAAGGAAATCTCTCCCTGCCCTTCCTCCGACCTGTCCAAAAGATAGGCATCAAGTGCGGGAGAACGCCGCCGTATCCATGCCATCACAAAAAACATCGTCCCCAGTGTCAAAGCATCGGCCGCCACCAGACCCGCCCAGATTCCGTCCACTCCCATCCGGGCGCTGAGCAGATATACTGCCAAGGACAGATAGAGAAACAGACGCAGGAACAAGATCAGGTTGGAAAGCATGGCCCTCCTGATGGTATTGAAATAGCCGGACAGCATCAGATTGGGAAAGGCAAACAAAAAGCTTGCCGCCAGACACGCCAAGGCTCCCCGACTTCCCTCCCTTGCGGCAGGCTCCGTAATATGAAAAAGAACGCAGAACATGCCGGGAAACAGGGCAATCACCCCAGAACATGCCACCGTCAGGACACCGCCCACCTGCAATGCTCTCCGGCACACCCGGCGGATGCTTCCCCCATCCCGTTCCCCCAGGAATACGCCCACGATTGGCATCAAGGCGGAAGCCACCCCCGTAATCACTCCCGTCAGCAGATCAGAGACGCTCTTTACAAGAGAGAATACAGGCAGGTACGGGGCAGCGCCAATTTGCAGCATCACGGCATTGATATACAGAATCTTCCAGGCATTCAGAAGATTATTGCATCCGTTGGGGCTTCCATTGGCGACAATCTCCTTTAACAGAAGGCCGTCCACTTTCATTTTCACCAGACGGATATTTTCCGTCCCGCCAAGCAGCAGAACCATTCCAATCACCGCCGTGATGCTCATGGACAAGCCGGTGGCAATGCTGGCTCCCTTCATCCCCATGGAGCAGACCGGGGACATGAATAGCCAGGTAAGAAGCACATTCATCCCGCTGGAAAGGAGAAATAGAAAGGAAGATATCTGAGGCTTTCCCTCGCACTTGAGAAAATTCAGTGGCAAATAGATAAACAGGGTGCCACTGCCGCCGATGACATACCAGAACAGATAATCCCCGGCATACGCCTTGGCAACCCCCTCCCCGCCCAGCAGGGAAAGCATCGGCTCCATCAACAGCAAGGCAAGGCACGTAGTCGCCACGCACACAAAAACCGTCAGCCAGAAGGACATGGTGAACACCCGCCGATAGGCATCATAATCATTCCTGCCAATATGCAGATTCGCCGCAATGGAGCCACCCATGCCAATCACTGCGCCGATGGTATAATAAAAGAGATACACAGGGCTGACCAGAGACATGGCCGACAATCCCGCCTCCCCGAGAAATCGTCCCACAATCACCGTGTCAATCATTCCCCCCATGCTGGCCGCCAGCATGGAGAGAACAGAGGCAACCACATATTTGCCATAGATTCTCTTCAAATAGAAGTTGTTCCGCTGAAGCTGTCGTTCCATGCCAATTTCCCCAATCCTTGTCCCTATGCGTTATGATGTGCGATTATTCAATCGTAAGTATATCCGCAAATCCCGTGACCTCAAAGATTTCCATAATCGTCTCATTCACATTTGTCACCTTCATGCTCCCCTGCTTATTCATGCTCTTCTGCGCCCCCAGAAGAATGCGCAGTCCGGCAGATGACAGGTAATCCAGCCCCCCCATGTCGATGACAAGTTCCGAAACCCCGTCCAGACTGCCCTCCAGAGCCTTTTCCAAATCCGGTGCCGTAGTAGTATCCAATCTCCCCTCCAGGGAAATGCTTAATTTGTTTTCATCCATAATCTTAATAATGTTCATAATCTCATCCTTTCTGCATTGCTTTCTGTGCATAACGCAATGTTTGTGTCGCAGAGCAGACACAAATAAAGTCACCAGAAGAATGCCCGTTTTTGGCATTCTTCCAGTGTGATACTTAGAATTTCAAAGGAACTGCTTGCAGTTCCTTGGCGAAACGCCCACTGGCGTGAGCAATTTAGAAATTCTTATCACACTTCCGAACATGCCGGCTCCGCCGGCACAAACATAGGGAAGAATGCTGCTTTGCAGCAAGCCCGTTTTACGGGCGTTTCTTCCTGTGTGAATGGTCTTTTCATTCACACTTTCTTTACTGCCATTATACTGAGTTCCACCACCGTATTATTCATATTCAGCACCCGCATATACTGAAAATCTGACATGATTTTCCGCAGCAGGGCGATTCCTCCCACGGTGACTTCCCCCTCTTCCGGCTGATATTCCAGCGGGTTAAAGGGAATCCCGTCATCCCGCACCCTCAGGATATACTTATCATCCTGAATGGCAAAACTGATATCCATATA
>CATKZA010000061.1 GCA_949841235.1 uncultured Clostridiaceae bacterium | reverse complement strand
ACAGAGCGGGAAACTATTGACGCATATAAAGAAAGGGTAAAGCAGAAGGAGAATGAACTGTTATTGGCACAGCCAACGGATCAGGACGCGGTCGTTAAGGCGAAAGCGGAGGAATATGCCCGGAAAAAAGTGGAACTGGATGCTATGCAGGAGAAAGCGATTGCATACCAGAAAGCAAATGCGGAGTGTTCCGTAGCAGTCTCGCTCCATAACGAAACAGTAAGGAAGTTTGACATGGAGAAGGAATCCGCAGACCGGCAGAAAAAGGTTTTGGAAAAGAAAGTGGAAATCCTCAGTGAATCAGGGTGTGTTGATATTGATAATGCACACTGTAAGTTTTTACAGGATGCCATTGAGGCGAAAGAAGAGCTGGCGGCGCTTGACGGAATGTATGTGGATATTGCGGCCAGGCGTGAAACGGAGATTGCAAAATCAGAACTGGCGGTTGAGGAAAAATCATCCGCATTGAATGCAATAGGATTTGATGCAGTGGAACTTTCCACCCTGCAGAAAGAATGCGCGGTGCTTCTTCCGTATGTGTCACAGCTTGAGATGATTAAGCAGCGCGAAGGCAAAATTGCCTTGCTGGAGGCTGATATTAAGCACTTGCAGTCAAATATACTTGAAGCGGAAAAACGGCTTGCTGGGGCCGAATCAGAGGGCATGGCGGCAGAAAAGGAGCGTGATTTATATGCAGATGCATTTGCCGAACATGCCAAAGTGCAAAATGAGATAGTGATGCTTGAGCCTTGGCTCGAAAAAGAAAAGCAGTTGCCGGTGGCGGAGGAAAGAAATGCCACGGCAACGAACAGGATTTTGGAGCTGTCTTCGGAAATGGCAAATATCGATACAGAAATTGCGGAAAAGCAGGCGGAGGCAGACAGGGAAATTCTCGCCATGAGCGGCATGGAAGAATTGACAGGGATTGTAGCCAGGATGAATGCCGATGTGGAAGAATTCAACTCTCTGGTAAAGGAAAAACAGATGAGAATTGGTGCTTTGCAGGAGAAAGTGGAACAGGTTGCCAAGTTGAAAAAGGAGATTGCAGCATTGCAGGAACGGCAGACAGGATATGCAAGGGAAACAGCGGGCTTTGACGCATTAAAAGTGGCTTTCAGCCGGAGCGGGGTGCCGCATCAGATTATCCGTTCCATCATTCCACAGCTGACGGCAACGTCCAATACGATTCTCGGTCAAATGACCGGGGGCAAGATGGGCGTGGAGTTCCGCTTGGAGAGGCTGCAAAAAAATGGAAAGGAAAAGGTGTCGCTGGATATTTTCATAGAGGAATATGGGAAATCGGTGCTACCGTACCTGTCAAAGTCCGGCGGGGAAAAGGTGAAGTCATCCCTTTCGGTTATCCTTGCATTGGCTGAAATCAAATCATCATCGGCGGGCATCCAGCTCGGAATGCTCTTCATTGACGAGCCGCCGTTCTTGGATGGGGATGGCATCCAGGCATACTGTGATGCACTGGAAACAATCCAGAGCAGATACAGCAACATCAAGATTATGGCGATTACCCATGATCCGACTATGAAAGCAAGATTTCCGCAGAGCCTTGATGTGGTCAAGACGGATGATGGAAGCAAGGTGGTTTACTAGGGGGTGTGGCATGGCAGACAGCAAGAAATATTATTATTTAAAAGTTAAAGAGAATTTCTTTGATTCCGAGGATATGAAAATACTGCAGGGAATGAAGGATGGGTATTTATACAGCGACATACTTTTAAAAATGTATTTAAGAAGTCTTCGGCAGGAAGGACGTTTGATGTATAGAGGAATAATTCCATATACTCCTGATATGATAGCCACGGTTACTGGGCATCAGATTGGCACGGTCGAAAAGGCAATGAAGATTTTTGAGCAGATGGGCTTTGTTGAAATTTTGGATAATGGTGCTATTTACATGATGGATATTCAAAATTTTATAGGTCAGAGCTCTAGCGAAGCGGACCGGATTCGTAGTTACCGAAAAACTATAAATGCTGAAAAATCAATGCTTTCAGCAAATGAGAGCGTAACAAATGTAATTACAGAAGATGTACAAATGTACAACGACAGTACACCAGAGATTAGAGATAAGAGTACAGAGAAAGATAATAGAAGTATAAATACTTCTATTGCCCGGAGTTCTGAAAGACAGACCTCTGGGCTGCTGGAGGAAGCATTTATTACATTGCAGTTGAATACAGGGGAAGAGCACCCGGTTTATGACAAAGAGATTAAAGACTGGGAAGAACTGTATCCGGCGGTTGATGTAAAGCAGCAGCTTAGGAGCATGAAAGGCTGGTTGCTTTCTAATCCAGCAAAAAGAAAAACCAAACGGGGGATTAACCGTTTTATAAATAATTGGCTTTCAAGGGAGCAGGACAGGGGAGGGAGAAGGCCTCCGGCCGGCAACGCATATCAAAAATCCTCCGGCATGCGGCATGGGAGCCGCCTGGCAGAGCTTGAGAACGAGGATGGGGGCGGTTTCTGTTGACAGAGCATGAAAGGGAAGGGTTTGACCGGGAGGTGGACAGGATTTTCAGCGAGCGGGTCAGCTCCCCCGCCAGGGAAAGGAGCTATGAGTGCGAAAAATGCATGGATACCGGATTCATCCAAGTAAGGGATGAATGCGGTAGGGAAGTATCCAGAAAATGCAGCTGCGGAGAAATGCGGCGTGTCAGAAAGCTTCTGGAAATGAGCGGGATATCCCGGGAATTTCAGAAAAAGAGGCTTGAAGATTTTGATACGAGAAATATCCCGCAGCTGGTAAATGCAAGGAATAAGGCGGCGCGGTATCTCCAGTCTTTTGAGGACATTGAAAGGCAGCGCCGGAATTCCATCATGTTCTATGGACAGCCGGGCTCGGGAAAGACCCATCTGGGAACTGCCATAAGCAGCGGGCTGATGAACAGGGGGATTGCGGTGGCGTATATGGCATATCGGAACGCAGTCACCCGGATCAAGCAGAACATGACGGACGAGGAGCGGTATTCGGAGGAAATCGGCAGGTATATGATGGCGAGGGTGCTGTATATTGATGACCTGCTGAAAGGCAAGGTGACGGATGCAGATGTGAACATCATGTATGAGATTGTCAATTACCGGTACATGAATAATCTGCCGATGATTGTCAGCACTGAGAAATCCCTGGAAGAACTGATGGAATTTGACGAGGCAATAGCGAGCAGGCTCATTGAGATGTCCAAGGAGAACAGGGTCAGGATGCAGGGAGAAGAACTGAACTACCGCCTGTATTCGTGAGAGGAAGGAGGGATGCCAGATGAGCAGAAGCATAGTGACGGATTATGAAGGGATATGCTTCTTCTGCGGGAAAGAGGCAGAAGGAAAGCACCATTTGATATTCGGGACGGGGAAGAGGGAGCTGTGCGACAAGGACGGCCTGACGGTGCCTATTTGCAACGGCTGCCATAACCTGGGAGAGGCATCCAGCAGGGTGCATGGAAACCCGATGGCCGAGAAGCTGTCAAAAATGCTGGGACAGGCAGTTTACGAGGGGCGGATCGGGACCAGGGAAGAGTTTCGGAAACGGTATGGGAAATCATATTTGTAGAGGAGGAAAAGCAATATGAAGGACGAGAACGTGCCAGATAAGGGGAACAAGGTTCCGCAGCCTGAAATAAGAGAAAGGCTCTTGAAGGAATATTTAACGACCGGATACAAAGCGGAAGGCAATCAGCATGAAATTGTGATAGACAGTGTTGCATATAAGGTTCTGGAGCGCAGAGATGCCACAGTTTTTTACGATGGCGAGGGCAATACTCTTTTTAATGTTGAGAACAAGCGGCTTGAAAAGGAATACGTGCATGCCATGCAGGAAGAAGGGTCGGAGGAAAAACCGGGAAGTAATGCATTGGCAGACAATGCAGAACCCCTTGATCCAGCTGCCACAAAGAAGATGGCAAAGGAAAAACTGGAAAAAGAAATGGGAACTGCCAAGGACAGGGATTTTGCCGAACCTGTCATCGGATATCTGCTGAAACGCTGCGGAGAGGATTCGGGGCTTGCCCAGGACGTGATGCAGGAGCATAAGACATGGGAAAAATGTCTTGACTATATATACGAGCAGGCACGCAAGCAGGCGACAGGGAATAGGGCTGCCGTCCGTGATGATGTGGTTTATGAATGGGCCGAGGATTATTACCATAAGGATGATAAGGCCGAGCAGGAAAAGAAGGCCAAGGAAGCTGCAGAGCGCAAGAAGAAAGAGGAAGAGAGGGCTAAAGAGGCAAAATCCAAGACAGATAAGCCTAAAACCCCGAAGCCCAAGGAAGAGCCAAGGCCGAAAAAGAGCGGCAGGGAGATGGACGGGCAGCTGGACATGTTCTCTATGATGGGAATGTAGGAGGCGGTATGGATGAGAAAGAAAGCATTAAAAGCAATACCGGTTCCGAAGGCTGATGTCTGCCAGATCCACGGGATTGCAGCAGGGAACAAGAACATCCGCGGGGTTATTGCCTCCCAAAAGAAAAAAGTCGAGGAAGAGGAAACGCTGATCCTCAACGTGTATCAGGTGGGCGGAAAGAATAAAGGAAACATATCCCTGCTGTTCAGGGTATTTTGCCAGAAGGATGATTACATAACCCTTGATGTTGATGGAAACAAGTGGAGGACAGGGGCGCTGCTTTACCTGGTATGCAGGGACAGCGGCTGGTGCGAGTACTGGTGGAGTTATCAGCAACTGGAATTTCTGACAGACAGGGATGCCGGAAGAGCTGAAAGAACATTCCGCAAATGGAACCATGACAGCAGCGAGCATGGGGACAGGGCGGCATTTGCCCTCCTTGACCAATACCAGCAGAATATCAAAGCTGCCCGGCTGATGAAGAAGCATAAAAAGGAGACGGACGTTATCGATGCCGACATGGAGAAATTCGGGGAACTGCCGGATGATTACCAGGCCTTCATAGAGGAGAGGGTATTCAGGGATGAAAATTACATCTTCTATGACGCCAGGAGGAAAAGGGCTTTCTGCACCAGCTGCAGGAAGGCATTCGCTCTGGAAGGCAAGCATCTCCGGCATAAAACGACAGGCATCTGGAATGACGTGGATGAAGTGGGGCATAACAGGACCGTCCGCTGTCCCTGCTGCAATAAGTTCTTGCTGGCGAAGAGCGAGGGCATGGGCAGGAATGGGCTGCAATCGGTAAAGTGGAGCGTGCTGGTCCAGCCGCATGGCGAAGAGGTCCTGACACGGTATTTCTGCCATATAAAGGATTTCCGAACGGATTTCCATCATCCCCGAATAACTACCCGGGAAGGCTACCGGACAGTACACGGGGCTGACAGGGCAACGGATTACATGCGGGACAGATACAAGTCAACGAGAGAGGTGCGCTGGTGTCATTACAGGGACAGGGGGAGCGGATGGAATCCTCCGGCTGAAACGGCTGTCCCCAGAAGCGTGGTGATGTACAACGCCAATCTGCAGGAGGCAGTTGCCGGCACTTGCATGAAGTATAGCGTTCCAGATATTTTTATTGAAAATGTTGCTGATGATAAGCGCTATTTTGATTCGCCATGGCTCATTGACCAGTATTTCAACTCCTACAGGAAATATCCGTTCATAGAGCAGTTGTTGAAAGTCGGATTTTACAGGATGACAAAGGAATTTTTGGAAGATCCGCGCTATGATGGGCATGATATGAATGCCGGACAGAGCAGCGTCCTTGGAACGCTTGGCATCAATAAGAACCAGTATAACATGCTCCGCAGGATTGGCAATCCGGGAATGATGGATCTGGAGATATTGAGATACAAGCCGGATTTGGGATGGAATGAGTTTGAGGATTTGCGCTGGCTGCAGGGTGGCGGGCGCTCGGATGATTATAAAAAGTATATTGGCCTCATGGGATATGCCACCTTGCATAAATTGCGCAGATATATCAGCAGGCAGGGGATAACGCATGCACAGGATTACTTTGACTATGTCGGATGGCTTGAAGAAATGGGATACGATATGCGGAATGGGTTCAATTTGCTTCCTGGGAATTTTGAAAAAGCACACGATGAAATGTCGATGCAGTACATGAAATTCAAAGATAAGAAGGCAAGGGAGGAAACGAAGAGATTCAACTGCCTTCTCAAAAGGCTGAGAAAAGAAACAGCGGAAGAGGAGGCTATGAATCTCGATATTGGCGGCTTGTTTGTCAGGCTGCCGAACAGGCTGGAGGAGTTGAAGGAAGAAGGGGAGTCGCTTCATCATTGCGTAGGCGCATATATGGAAAAAGTGAAGAGAGGCGAAACCATGATTTTCTTCATCCGGCAGAAGGAAGCGCCGGAGAAGCCGTATTACACGCTGGAGTGGCATGGCAGGGTCATCCAGTGCCGGGGCTTCCGCAACTGCAATATGACGCAGGAGGTGAAAGCATTTGTTGAGATATTTGAGGAAAAGATGGCAGAGTATGAGAATGCGAAAAAAAAACAGGGAAAGGCGGGCTGAAATGGCAGACAGGACAAGGGAGTTTGGCAGGAGGATGGGGATGTTTAAAAATTTAGCGAGAAAGCCCATGCCCAGGACTGAGATTTATTTGAAATTTGGATATGTTGCGACGGAGAGGGAATGCCATCTCTGCCCGAGGTGCGGCAACATCTTGAATGCAGGGCCGGATTACCAGCCGAAATACTGTGATCAATGCGGGCAGAAAGTCAGCTTTGCAGGAACCATATGGAAAGAAGACAAAGAAATAGGATTTGCGAAAAGAGAGGTGGGAAAAGATGCTGTATCGGGCTAGAGGAAAAAGGGCATAATCAGCGGGGAAAATCTTGGAGGTGGAATCAAAATGAACAGAAGTAAGATAGAGTATGTGGATCACACATGGAATCCAGTTACCGGGTGCAGACATGATTGTAAGTATTGCTATGCAAGAAGAATGACGGCCAGATTCGCAGGGGACGTAAGGCTGAACAAGATGGCGAAGAAGGATTATTCGCTGGTGCCGGCGGCAGACGGGGGCGGGGATTTGTACGTGCTGGATTCCCCCATGATGAATGAGACGGGCAAGCCGCTGGCATATCCCTTCGGGTTCGAGCCTACCCTGCATAAGTACAGGATGGATTACCCAGGGAAATTGAAGATGGGCAACAACATCTTCGTCGGAGCCATGTCGGATGCATTCGGGGAATGGGTGCCGGACGGATGGCTTGATGATATGTTTTCGGTTTGTCTGCAGCACCCCATACATAATTACCTGTTTCTGACAAAAAATCCGGAAAGGTATCTGCAGTACGGCGTACCGGAAGGGGAAGAGAATCTATGGTATGGAACGACTGTAACGAGAAGGCTTGAAATGAGAAAAATCGGTTGCCTTCCAGCAGAAGCGCATACATTTGTGAGCATTGAACCTATCTTGGAGGACCTGTATGCGGAACAGCATCGGACTCTGGGAGAAGTAGATTGGATCATTATAGGCGCAGAAACTGGGAGAAATAAGCAAAAGGTTGTCCCGAAGCCGGAATGGATAGAGGACATTGTTCATGTGGCAGAAAGAGCGGGAATACCAGTGTTTATGAAAGACAGCCTGATACCGATTGTTGGGGAAGAAAATATGAAACGGGATTTCCCGGTTCAGCTCAAGCATTCAGAGATAAGTCCTAAGATGAAAAAGAAACTGTTTGATTCTTGTGCCGAGTGCAAGGCTTGCATGAAAAAAAGTGATATGGTTGCCCTGCTTGCGAGGTCTAAACGCGGGGAGCAGCCAAAACAGTTTGGGTTTATGTGCAGGGACTGTTTCAAGAATTTCTGCAAGGATTTAGGTCTGAATGTGCCGAAACTGGCAGAGTTGGCAGATAGCATTACGATTGGCCCGGGTGATGAGGATGACTGAATGGAACCGGAACGGAGAAGGCTATGCGGAGGGTTAGCTTGGTGCGGCAATAGAAAGCGGCAAGCGGCCGGGAAAAGAGAAGCCGGCATGATTTTGGAAGGAGGAAGCGAATGATTATTGAGAAGAGCGAATTGTCGCAGAAGATTGAGGGCATGACGAGCATCGTGCCGAAATTCGGCCCCGTGGCGGCCATACAGGGCATCCTGCTCAGGGACGGGTGCCTGACGGCGACCAACCAAGAGATTACCATCAGGGCGAGGCTGGAGGGCGCAGGGAAGGAAGC
>CATKZA010000060.1 GCA_949841235.1 uncultured Clostridiaceae bacterium | reverse complement strand
CTTTTTTCTGCTCCCCTGCAAAACTCCTCCACACGGTTCAGGGCTTTCTCTGCTTTCTCCTCCATGCTGGCATACATTCTCCCGCAAGATAAAAATGCTTTCTGGACTTTGCCGAGCATCCCCCTGTCAGCCGCCTGTTCCATCGGTTCTTTTATCTGTCTGCCAGTGAGCAATCTCCCTATATTTCTTCTGTGTTCCTTTGCCTTATGGATTTCTCCGGCAAGCATCCGGGTTTTCTCCGCTTTCCCATTCATCTTCTCTGCCCCGTTGTGCAGCATATTTTTCACAGCGGACAGCACCTGAGGAATCTTCATGGCAGAAACCGCTTTCCGCAAGGCATCCACGCCTTTGTCCCGAAAGGCTGCCACTGCATTTTTAGCAGAATGGACAAGGTTTTTCCCAATATTAGTAATGTGACCCCAAATCTCCTGCGCCTTGCTCTCAGCACTGTCAGCCATACGGGTTACGGATGCCCGGATTCCTCTGTCCTGCATTTTCACTAACTCTTTCCTTACTGCCTGCAATTCCTCCAGCATCTGGCCAAACTGGTTTCCCATACCCTCCAGATAATCCACAAGGCTCTCTACCTCCTGCCGTTCTTTATTCAGCCCATTGCCCTCCAGCACACAAAGCAATGCCCTCATTCATGCCTCCCGGCTTGATTCTGTCCCTCCCAAAATCAAACACCCGGTTGATGTTTCTTCTAGCAGTGTCAGAAATCCCAACACAGTAGAAAAATGCCCGGTGGAAACCATCTTTGTTTCCAGACCTCTGTAACATCGCAATATAAAACTCCTCATGCTCCTTTGACGCAAATTTGATTTCTGCCATATAGACACACCTCCATAGAAAAAGGCAGTCTGCCAGAAGTTTCTTCTGATCAGACTGCCCATATTTTTTTACTAAAACAAGCCATCATAGATTTTGTCAAAGACCTATTTATCATCATAGTGTCCTTTGCACTGATATACATTGACACCTTGGTCATCTACTGAATATACCAGTCTGTCCGTCCCATTGATACGCCTGCTCCACTTCCCCCTTTCACCAATTAGCGGCTCTGGCTTTCCAATACCCTCAAACGGACTCCGGCTAATATCCTTTAACAATGCTGTAATGCGCTTTACTGTCTTTTTATCCTGGCCCAGCCAATATTGAAATTCTTCCCATGCCCGCTCTGAAAACGAAATATCAGCCATTCGCAAGCTCCTCCAGTTCCTCCAGTGTTTTCACTACATTCCTCTCCGGGTGTTCCTCCATCTGCTCCATGGATTCTTTCAAAGCCTTAGTATTTGATTCCCCATAAAAAGGGTCATTCTCTGCGGTAATCTCAAATGGGATTTTCCTTTGTCTGACAACTGTTCTTGCATAAATGTTAAATGCCGTGGATGCAGACATCCCAAACTCGGCACAAAGACTGTCAAACTGTTTTTTGATGGTATCATCCAAACGCACACTGATGGTAGACTGTCCCATTTTCATCGCCTCCCTCTCATTACAATATATTTGATATAGATACTGTAACACTTTTGATGGCAAATAGCAATCAAAAAACAGGCAATCTGCACACAAAAATTTTATATCGCACAGCCATACTTTTTTTCCAAATCAGAGAAAAACTCTTTATAATCCCGTCCCTCTCCTTCCTGCATGTCACGGTAACTTTCCATTACCATTTCACGTACCACTTTCTGGTTTTCCTCCATTGCCGTCATGACAGATTCCCTATCGGATTTTATGGCAGCCTGCATATTGAAACCTCCTTTCGCCCCGACCATCCCTAACAATAATTATACCCACGGTAAAGAAAAAATCAATCACGGCCAGCATATTACCGATTCCTGTTTGCCCCATCCTCCCCCGGCTTCGTCGTCATCAATTTATACAGCCTTGTATTCTTCGGAAACTGGTTGACGAACGGCACCAAGGAACTGCCATACTTAATCAGCCCGCACCCGGCATCCGCATTGGTAATATAACTCAGCTGCTCGTTTGAGATATTCAACAAATCCGCAAGTTTCTGTCGGTCTGACGCCGCCTGATTCAGCATCACGATATACTCGCTGTTGGACAGCATGGTGCTGGCAAGCACGGAATCCAGCAGATACTCCACATTCTGCGTAATGGCAGTGGGAAAGGCATTCCTCTTGCGGAAACGCCGCCATGCCGAGTTGAAAAACTCCCCGGTGCATCGGTCGATGAGGGAACGCTGATTCGGGCCAATTCCCTTCGGGTCCAGCTGCTCAAACAAGGACAATACAAACTCGGACTTTTCAATGGTCGGGTCACTGCTGTCCCCATACCCCTCCACCATGTCCATGGCATTGATATGGTCACGGCTCCCCGCCGCAATCCGTATCACTTCCCCGCCCATGGCTTCTATCAAGGATGCGTACTCACGTTCGGGGTCGCATATCAGGATGCCATCCCCGGTGGCAAGGGCAAGATTGACAATCAGCATCTTTGCGCTGAAGGACTTGCCGCTCCCCGGCACGCCCAAAAGGAATGAATTGGGATTGAGCAGTTTCGCCTTGTTGTTAATCCGTCCATCTGCTGGTAGCGCAGCACCGCCATCTGGCACAGCCGTTTCCTCCCTATCGCCAGAAGCGCATCCGTATCTGCGTCGAGCTGTTCCTTGGTATCTGCGGTATGCACCAGCGTCAATACCCCCACCATCATCCTCTGGTCACGGGTCGTCAAATCGTCCAGAAATTCCTTGCTCTCCTTTCTCTGCTGCTCCATGTCGTAAGGGATTACGGCGGAAAAGTTGTTGTTAGCGTTCTGCCTGCGCTGCCAGTTCGTGATGTTGGTCTCCACGCCCAGCAGGCGGTTCTCCACTTCCCTCACCGCTTCATCCATCGATATGGGAATCACGTCAATGCTCAACATTAGATTTCTGTTAAAGTCTGTCAACTCCGCAATCAGTTCGTCCTTGATATAAGAAGCATACTCCCGCAGGAACAATACCCGCCCATAGCGGTCTCCCATCCTGAAATAATCCTTTTCAAACTCCAGACTGTCCGGGCAGATGATGTCCTTAAAACTATGCCCCTTCCGCATGGATTCCCGCAAGTCAAAGTAAAATCCTGTTTCCTCCCCGGTGCGGTAAAAGTCATGCAGCACCCGCAGCCTATCCCCCGCATCCATCTCCACGCACTTGGAGCCCAGCCTTGCAAAATGGCTTTTCAAATCCGTCCCTATCCGGGCAAAGTAATTCCCCGCCTCCTCGATTGTTTTCTTGTAGACGGATACGGTCACATATTTTTCCTGCACCATGCTGTCGGCACCCGTGGCTTTCCCAAGGAGCATGTCATTGTACTCCTTCCGGTACAGGTCTAAGCCATCCTCCTCCATGGCAAGCAGGATAGACCGCTCAAAATCCTGACGGTTCAGGCGGTGGTTGTTAATCGTGATTTTCGTCGTAGCCCCGCTGTCAAAGGCATTGAGAAGCTCGCTGTAGTCAAGGAACATCGTCTCCTTGTCCTCCCGGCTCGCCACCGCATAGTTAATGTCCAGAAATTTGTAAGTGCGGGAGAATTTATTCCTGCCAATCTTAAATATCCCGTTTTCCCAAACTGCCTGAATAGGAATGGCCTGCTGTACGCTTTTCGGGACAACAAACTTCTCCCTGTCCTGTCTGAGAATGTTGTTCAACGTCTTAATCATGCCGCTTTAATTCCTCCTGATTGATTTTTACTTCCATAACAAAAACACTTCCTTTCTGTCAGCAGAACAAAGAGTTTCACTTGCGAAACTCATGCGCCGCATGAGCGACATAATATTTATGCTTTTGCGTGCGCATCCTGCCCGGAGGGCTTTTTTACTTTATAGGAAACGAGTAGTCTAGTTTTCTATAAAGCAAAAAAAGCAGCCACATCCGGCTGCCCTGTCTGACTGCTATTTTTCCAAGTTACTAACCCATCAATGAATAAGCCAACTGTAATCTTTCCGGCAATCCAGGACATACTCAATATAAACCGTATCATCCTGAATCTGGTAAAGCACAAGATACCAATTTTCAATAAACATCTTGTGATATTTATTGGGCGGGATATACATTTCCTCAAAAAAGGGAAACCTCTGCGGCATCCGGGATAATGAACGCATGGCAGACAGAATCTCTTTTTTCTTTTCCGCTGCCGCTTTCTTGTTGACCTGTGCCATAAAGCGGATATGCGTTCCCAGCATCCGCTTTGCCCTGTCAGAAACAATGACTTTATACTTTTTTTCTGCCATCTGCTATGCCTCCCCAATCACATCATCAAGGTATGCGTCCAGTTCGTCAAGGCTGCATCCTTTTCTGCCGGCAATTCGGTCTTCTTCCACTGCCAACAGTTCTTCCCGGAGTTTCAGCATTTTTTCCCTCCTGTTATACGTTTCAATATCCATGACAACCACATCCCCTTCTCCATTCTTGGTAAGGAATACTGGCTCTTGTGTCTTTCTACACATATCGGCAATCTCATTGTAATTCTGGCGGATTGCTGCGGAAGGACGAATATTCATAATAATCCTCATTTCTGCGCTGCTTTCTGCGCATAAAGCAACTTTGTGTCAAGCAGCGCGCAGACACAAATTGCTGTGTGAAAAATTTATTTTTCACACTACACCCCCAATTTCTTTTGATAGTAGTATTTTAATCATATAATACCCGTTTTCTGCCACGAAATCAACCTGTGCAATAAATTTCCATCAAAAAATATTAGCTGTCTTTTTACCGTGACGCTCCCCCCTTCTCCTCTATCTGCAAATCCGGTATCTCCGGCAGGGCAATGCGAAGCTGTTCTTTTTCCCTGTCATAAAGCATCACTTTATTAGACAGGAACTCCGCCTTCGATACCGTTTCCCCATTGATAACCCGCACTTTCTGCTCCAGTTCCTCCGCACTTATTCCCGGATTTTCCGGCAGAATCAGCACCTCATGCAGTGAACTTGGCAGCACGTAATAATTCTTCCCGACATGCTCGGCAATCTTTTTCTGCATTCCGGGATAAAACAATGCTCCGGCACCCCGGTATCCCGCCGAATTGGACAGAACGCTCAAGCCTTTCCTATCCGGCTTTTTATTGGCAAATCCATCCATCCCTGTTTCAGAAAGCATCTGCTCCAGCGGAGCAAAAACCGCCGGATAAATCCGTGGCGTGTTTTCCTCGGCCACCTCAAGGATTTCTTTCATATCATACCCATAGTACTTCATGATGTCATGGGTAATAGGAATATTCCCCTCGTTCTCGTAACCGTCAAATTTCTGGTGAATGGCATACACTTTTACAAGCCCCTGCCCGATATCGCTATAAATCCGTCCCCGCAGACTATTCCGATTGGCCTCTTTGTTTAGCACCTGATAAACCACCCTGTCCTTTACAGATTCATACTCCATGGACATATCCACAGAAATATCTTTCTGGCATTCTACGCATTCCATATATTCCTCTGCCAGATTTCCCGCACCGCTACTTTGCGAGCATTTTCCTATACAGTAAAATAAGCCACTGCGGGGTTAGCGCAGTGGCTATGTAACGTTATGTTGTAAAACAATACAAAAAACACAAACTATTTCTGTTTCTTATTCCATTTCATCAATCATATTTCTTGTAAAACCTTTTCATATTTTTTATCACACCGCATCCGTCTGATAACTTCACGATTCTGCTGAATGTTCCTCTCCAGTTTTTCCCTGTCAACCTCATTTGCTTTGCCATTGTTCCCTTGAATATCAATAGATGCAGGCAAAGCCCAATCATCTAAAATAATATCTGCTGACATAGCCATTCCTCCAAAACTGCATACTCGCTGCACCGTCAAAAAATTCTAAGTCCATCAAGGATATGAGCTTTCTGGCAACATCCCTTTTTCCATCTTCTTGAACTATCGAAAAAAACTCGGCAGTTGCCACTTCCTCTAATTTTTGTTTTTATATTTTGCAAAATAAATTCTTTCTCCCCTAAGTTGCAATATATATTTCTCATTTTCCCAAAAATCACTATGGACAAAACAGCCCATAGTGATTTTACAATTTCATCATCTTATTCTCTTTCAATCTTTCAAGCAATTCAGCCGCTCCCCTCTTTGTATCTTCCACAATCTCAGCGGGTGTCATTTTGATATGGCGGAGCGAATTATATTCTCTGATTTTTCTAATATCATCTACATCAAATCTCTCACTTATTGTTGGCTTATCCGTTATCATAATCCTCACTTTCTATCAAAACGGACGGCGGATATATCAGCAAATCCTTATATCCCTCCAATGTCGTTATCATTTTAACACCTCTGACTGTCTTAACATTTACGATATGCTTAAAATTCCATGATGTAATAATATCACATCCAGATAGTATCGCTGCTGCAATATGCTGACAATCATCAAAACTTTTTTGCTTCAAAATCCCAAAGTCTATAAATTTCTCAGCAAGTTCAATGGTATCTTCATTTGTCTCAATTATATTATAGTCTATCTGCTCCAGATAATCCAATAATATTTTAAGTTTTTCATCATTGCATCCACTAATTTCCCTAATTACAATATCTGATATATAAATCATACACCTTATTCCTAAATAATTGCCATAAATCCAATGTATTTTGCATCTTTTCCGGTGCATCCGCTTGATGCAAATAACTGACTACAGAAGTATCCAAATACACTTTAAGTTTTCGCATAACGCAATCCCCTCCTTGCTCTATTCTCACATATCATACTCCTATTCCACTATTGTATCTATATTATAATCACCTCGCAAGCCTTTTATTTCAGCCGACATACAGTCTAACATAGTTACAACTAAAGTGCTATTTTTTCAATTCAGTTTTTATTTAGGGGTATTAGGGGACTTTCCCCTAACAAGCGGGTATGGGTGCCTTGGACACCCATATCCAGTGCTTGCTGGTATAGTGCATCATTCCAGTGAAGCAGCGATTTCAGATTTACACCGCTCCCTGCCATCAAATATCCTGTATGAAATTAGGCAGATTTCATCTCGAAACCTGCCGAAAAAGACACTTTCCTCCATATTTTTACCGTTCCATACTCCATTTTTTCTCCCGTTTACGCAGCTGTCTCATCGAATAATCCAAGATGCGTTCTTTCCTTGCCACTAACATTTTCTCGTAAAATTCCTTCTGTAAATCACTGATAACAGGAATTTCACCAATGATTTCAGCAATTCTTTTCATGTCCATCCGTGGCACAATCCGCCGGAGCGCCCTATTGCAAAGCGCCCGCTCAGTTCCTCCGGCTCCACTGCCGTCTGCTCTTGGAACACTGATACAATATCGCTCAATTCCGTACCATATCCATTCCGCTCCGAGTCAATAATCTGGTTTTTCAGCGAAGCAAAATCTTGTAGGACTATCCCGACCGAAGTAAAATCCTTGCAGGCAACGACCACTTTCTCTCCGCTCTTCTCTGTCATATAAGTGCCCAGCATGGTTTCCTGCACAGGGATTCCCACGCATTCAAATATTTTACAGCCAAGATATTCTGAAATGCAGCTGTTACTGTAACTCATATCATCATTCTTTGGCGCATGGGGAGGGAACTTCAGCATATACTGTTCTCCTTCATAGATTACCGCAATCTTACTGCCATTCGCTCCCCCATAGGATTTATTTTTCTTTGGCAGACCCGTAAAATCTATCATATCCAGTCCTCTTTTCTCATTTTCCCACCTCTTTCAAAGGTCGGTTCCCGGTCTTTCCATCCGAAGGTATTCCTCTCTAAGATACCATGCCTGCTGGCTTGTAATCAGCCCATTGACCTCGGCCACGTTAATATCGCTCTGGAAATTGCAGTAATCGCAGTCCCAGCGAAGATAGTTTTCCCCCGCATCCCGCTTTCTCCACGCCTCTTTCATCTGCTCTAAAGATTCCTGCAAAAATCCCGGCAGGCCGCATTCCAGATACGATTTGTCAATGGGCAGCCCATTTGTTTCATCGTATTCCTCTGCTATAAAATTCATCCGATTCCCCTCCTGTCTCCTTTATTCTATCGGCTTCACAATCTGCTGTCAATAAATATACAGCAAAACCATCCTGTTTCCTATCTCTCCTGCTCCTTGGAATGTCTGATTTTCTGCGCCTTGATTTCATTCCCCGCCCGATAAAAGCGCTCCGGGTCATGGAACATTTCTTCATATTTTTCATCTGTTCCTCCGACAAGCTGTGGAATGTGTCGCTGGACAGCGGGGCATCGCAGATA
>CATKZA010000059.1 GCA_949841235.1 uncultured Clostridiaceae bacterium | reverse complement strand
GAAGGAGCCAGGGAGAGCATTTTATCCGGACGGTGGGGGACTTGCAGGGCTGCCTGTGTCCGGTGGTAGATGTGGAGTATTACGGCAATAAGGAAAAAAATCCCCCATCAGTAGGGGATGTGAAAAGGGAATTGGGCTTTCTGCTGGACTTGCTTGAGAAGACCTATGGAAAGAAGCCGATTATATATACGACCTATCAGGTTCATAATAAATATATCGGGGAGTATTTTGGGGAGTATCCTCTCTGGATTAGAAATGTATATTATTATCCCATGTTTGGTAAAAAGGGGAAATGGCAATTCTGGCAATATTCGGATACGGAGAAAATGGCAGGTTACCAGGGGGCGGAAGCGTGCATTGACAGGAATGTATTTCGGGGGAGCCGGAAGGCCTTGGAGAGGTACATGATACCATGATGATATTATAAATACGAAGTTGTGAACAGTAGAAAATAAAGAAGTTGATTATAAAATATATCACACTGCTTATGGTCAATTAAGTCAAGGTGGATGGAATGCATCTTGCAGAAATGGAGATTGGTATGATTATTATTGCATTTATTTCAGTATTCGTCATTGCGCTTTTAGGGTTGGTGTATCTGCTGAATAGATTTCACCGTTTTGAATGGATTAGGATGATGGGGGAGGAGCGGAAGAAACTGTCTTGGCTCTTGGCAGCGATTCCGGTGCTTGTGATAATTATATTTTTCTTTGTTAAGACCGTGAGTACCACATTGTTTGTGTTGCATCTGATGGCTTTCTGGCTTATTTGTGATTTGGCCTGTCTGGCTATCAGAAAAATCAGGGGGAAGGATTTTAGGAGATACTATGCAGGCGGGTGTGCAATTATCATTACTGTGGCGTATCTGGCGGTGGGATGGTATAACTGCCATCATGTATATGAGACGAAGTATCGGGTGAAGACGGAGAAATCTATAGGAGAGAAGGGACTTCGGGTGGTGCAGATTTCTGATTCCCATGTAGGCGCAACCTTTGACGGGGAGGGGTTTGGGGAGCATATGAAAGAGGTGCAGAAGACCAACTCCGACGTGGTGGTGATAACTGGTGACTATGTGGATGACGACACTACCAGGGCAGATATGGTTGCCAGCTGCCGTGCATTGGGGGATTTGAAGACGACCTATGGCGTGTATTATGTGTTTGGCAATCACGACAAGGGGTATTTTGACCAGAGGGATTTTAAAGAGGCTGATCTTCGCCGGGAATTGGAAGAAAATCAGGTAAAGATTCTAGAGGATGAGAATGTGCTGGTGGATGACAGGTTCTATCTCATAGGCAGACAGGATGCATCCAGCAAGGAACGGGCGAGCATGGCCGATCTGGTGAAGGGGCTGGATTCTACCAAATACATGATTGTTCTGGATCATCAGCCCAATGCTTTTGAGGAACAGGCAGATTCGGGAGTTGATTTGGTACTGACGGGACACACTCATGGGGGGCAGATCTTTCCCATTGGGATTACCGGGGTGCTGTCCGGCCAGTATGATAGGGCTTATGGGATGGAGAAGAGAAAGGATACCACATTTGTGGTCAATTCGGGCATTTCTGACTGGGCAATTCCATTCAAGACGGCTGCCTTTTCAGAATATGTTGTGATAGATGTTGGGAATTAAGCTGACAGTGTATTGGAATGTTCATATTTGATAAAACTTTGCAGATATTGATAATGTGCAGAAAAAATGATATAAAAAATGAAATGAGGTCGGATATGGGAGAATACGAGCATATAACCCATGAATTTGCGCCGGTATTTGATGAAAGGTCAAAAGTACTGATTCTGGGAAGCCTCCCTTCGGTGAAGTCCAGGGAGGAGGGGTTTTACTATGGCCATCCAAGAAATCGTTTCTGGAAGGTGCTGGCTCAGATTACCGGGGAAGAGCTGCCCAGGGACATTGAGGAGAAGAAGGGGATGTTGCTGAATCATGGAATCGCTATCTGGGATGTGATTGCCAGCTGCGATATCATTGGCTCCAGCGATAGCAGCATCAGGAATGTGGAGCCTGTGGATATTAGGAGAATTATGGAAAATTGCCGGATCGAGCGCATTTTTGCCAATGGCAGGACGGCGGGAAAGTTGTATCGGAAATATTTGCTGCCGATTACCGGGGTGGCTGCGGTGGAGCTGCCCTCCACCAGTCCTGCCAATGCAGCATGGAGTTTAGAGAGACTGGCGGAAGAGTGGGGCGGGAAAATGGCAGGCATGGGACTATGAGGCGTAATGGGCTAAGATATTTCTCACGGAAGAAAGATAGGAATGCCCGAAGAGATTGAGATGATTCAAGAGATGATACAGGTTATACAGGTTGCGGCGGGATTCGTATCCTGGCTGCAAGGGGGCGCATTCTCTGTAGGCGGCATAGAAATCCTGGGGAAATCTGCCAAACAGTTCTGTCATGGCAAGGTCTGCCTCGGCATGGCCCACGTAGGCCGCAGGATCAATCAGCCATGCCCTGCCATCCCTTCCTGTGATGACGTTGCCAGACCAAAGGTCGCCGTGAAGCAGGGAGGGGTGTTCAGGCTCTATCAGAAGGTTCTCCAGTCCGTCTAGCAGCCGGAGGATTTTTTGAATGTCTGCTTTGCCAAAATAGCCTTCTGCCTGCCGAAATTGGGGCGAAAGGCGGCAGTCACGGAAAAACGCCACCCAGTTGTCATGTGGCGTATTGCACTGCTTTCCCGCGCCGATGAAATTATCTTGGAAAAAGCCATAGTCCCCATCTGAAATCAGTTCCCCCGTGGATGCCTGGTGCATGGTGGCCAGTTCCCTTGCAAAGATTTCCCAGTAATCTTTCCCATGGCCTTTGCCAGCGATTAAGTCCATGAGCAGAAAGGAGCATTCGCCTTGGCGTTCCTCTGTTCCTGTGCAAAGGATGCGGGGCGTGCTGATGGCACCAGTCTGTGCAATGGCGGCTAGTCCGGCGGCTTCTGCGGTAAAAAATGCAATATTTTCTATCCTATTCTCTTTCATGAAAACTTGGGTTCCATCTGTTAGAGTTAATCGATATGCCAGGTTGATATCCCCGCCGAAGACCTGTCTGCGCTCTGCGATTTGGGCATGCTCTCCAAACAGGGAGGCCAGTGCTTCTTTCAGGGAAGTAAAGTGCGGCATTTCTGTATTCGTCATGTGGTTTCCCTCCCTTTACTCTATAGCAAAGAATCAATATTTTTATTTCGCCCTTTGCTGTTCTGCTATTTTCTAAGGGTATCTGAATTTCGTTTATTTTATCTTTTCGTTAAAGGTTTGTCAATGATGAAGAAAAGAATTATGTATCATATACTGAAAATTGCTATTTATAGCGGGCTGCATGGGAGTTTGCTATAGTTCGGAAGAGGTAACCTTTCAAAAAATGTAAGTGTTATTTTTATGTGATTTTCCTTATAATGAGTATCAGTAAGGGTACAGCGTTATTTGCTGGTCAAATAGTTTTTCAAGATCAGGAGGTTGCATATGGAGCAGAAAATATTAGAGGTACAGTCTCTTTATAAGGAATATGGAAAGAAGGAGAACAAGACTGTTGCCTTGCAGGGTCTGTCTTGCAGCGTGCTATCGGGGGAGTTTTTGGGCATTATGGGCAGCAGTGGGTCGGGGAAGACCACGCTGCTTAATTGCATTGCCACCATGATTTCCCCCACTGGCGGGAAGATTCTCCTGCGGGGTGAGGATATCAGCGGCTTTCACGGCAGAAGGCTGGCAGAGTATCGGGGGAACCAGATTGGCTATCTCTTTCAGACCTTTGAATTGTTAGATAATCTGACGGGCAGGGAGAATATTTTGCTGCCTATGGCGATTCATGGGATTCGGGGGGAAGAGGAGGAGCGGCTGGAAGAACTGGCTGATTATTTGGAAATTTCCTCCGTGCTGGATCAGTTCCCGGCGCAGATGTCCGGCGGTCAGAAGCAGAGAGTGGCGGCGGCAAGGGCGATGATTATGCAGCCCCAGCTGATTCTGGCGGATGAGCCAACAGGGGCTCTGGATAGCAAGAATGCCAGGGGGCTGATGGACAAGCTGGAGGGGCTTAGCAGGGACCAGAATACCACGATCATGATGGTGACCCATGATATCAATGCGGCAAGTTTTTGTTCCAGGATTCTCTTTATTCAAGATGGCATCATCTTCCATGAACTGCGTCGGGATATGGCAGAGGAGACGAGGGAGGATTTTTATGAGAGGATTATTGCCGTAATGGCTCAGCTGGGAGGGGGGAGCGCCAATGTTTATTAGTTTGATGAGGAGAAACCATAAGAAAAACAGGAAGGAGAATGGCATCTATTTTCTCTCCTTAGTGATTGCCATTGTGGCATTTTATGTGATCCTGTCTCTGGAAAATCAGGATGTAATGTCTTTTCTAAAGCAGATGGAAAGCCAGGCGGTAGATCAGCTTCTGGGACTGATTGGGGGCGTTTATGGTTTCTCACTGTTTCTCATCTTTTTTATGATCTATTTTGCGGAAAGGTACCAACTGGAGCGGAGGAGCCACGAATATGGAATGCTCCTGATGCTGGGAATGAAGAGGAGCCGCCTGTTTCTGTGGCTGATGGTGCAGGATTTCTACAGCGGAGCCATGGCTCTGGCGGCGGGACTGCCCATTGCGGTGCTTCTGTCTGAGGTGATTAGTTTGGTTACGGCCAGACTTACGGGACTGGGCATTATCGGGCATCGGTTTGCTTTCTCTCCCCAGGGAATGTTCTTGACCGTGCTGGGATTTTTGGGAATTAAGCTGGTGGCGAATGTGCTGATAAGCACGCAGATGGTTAAGAGAGAACCCTATGATATGATGAATGATCCCCAGGAGGAGAAACTGGTGGTGGCTGGCGGGAAGAAATCCGCTGCCGTGCTTCTTTGCGGGATGGCATTTTTGGCGGCGGCCTATGCCATAGCGATTTCAGGGGTGGCGTGGAGCGCGCTGCCTTGTTTTGCCGGGATGCTGGTGCTTGGCGTGATTGGCACCTTTCTTCTCTTTAAGGGCTTTTGCACGGTATTTTCTAAGCTGACGATGGTTCGCCGGGCAAAGGAATCCCTTCATATATTCACTTTTCGCCAGTTGCAGGATCATGTCTTTCTCCAATTCGGCTCTCTGGCAATCTCTTCGTTGCTGGTTCTGATTGCCATGGTGTGCATGGGATTTGGGGTTGCGGTGGCGGTGAAGAATTTGCAGGGTGGCAGCGTACACAGCATGGATTTCACTTTTACGTCTTACGATAGGAAGACAGATCGGCAGATTGAGGATTTGTTGGAGGATAAAGAATCCCGCAAGTTGCTGGAAGGGTATGCCGATGTGAAGGTGGCGTATCTACCTACTAGGGAAATCATGGGAGATGATACCGATGTGAAAACCTTTACATACGATATTTCTTCCTTGAGAGAGGCGGCGGGGCATTTAACGCAGGATCAGAGGGAGTATTTGGAGAATTTGGATATTTACAGGGAGTTTCCCCATATGATTTCCCTATCGGGTATCAATGCCCTCCACGAGTATACAGGGGAGAAGGAACTGTCACTGGGAGAGGGGGAATTATACTTTTATATCGATCCGGAATTTTATGGGGAGATGCAGAGGAAAGTCTTTGAAGGACTGCTGGAGCATTATCCTAAGATCGTGATTGGCGGGGAGGAATATCAGGTCAAGGGGGTGTGTTCCGAGGATATCGTGGTGGACAGAAGCATTACGATTGCTTTCGGGCTGATTCTGCCGGAGGAAAAGTTTATGACCTATGGGGATGTGGATGGCATTGATAATATCTCCACCTATTGGAATGGGTATTTGCGGGAGAATTTGATTGAGGAGATGGGGTTGATGCAGGCAATTATGAGGGGAAATGAATATTTTGCGGGGAGGGGGCTGGAGTATGAGAATTATCTTCAAAATATGGGGAGGCAGCTCTTTTATATTGTGGCGGCCAGTTATCTGACCATTTATCTTGCCTTGGTTTTTCTGGTGATCGCCAATACGGTCATCAGTCTTCAATACCTGATGCAGGAGAAGAAGAATCGGCGGCGTTATCACACATTGATTTGCCTGGGCAGTACCAGGGAGGCACTCTTTCTCTCTGCCAGGCGGCAGATTCGGTGGTATTTTGGTCTGCCGCTGGGAGTGGCGGGCGTGAGCGGCATCTTTGGCGTCACGTCCCTGTTTTCAGGACTGCTTCCTTCTTCTTTGCGGGGACAGCGGGGTGTGCTATTCGGGGTGGCGGCGGCTAGCATTCTGGTTCTCTGTGTGATAGAATGTGGCTATGTAAAGATGGTGATGCGCTTGAGCCGCCAGAATATCATGCAGATGATGGAGCGGAAGCGCAGCGAATAGGGAATGTTCAATGGAGTGCAGAGATAAAAGGGGATGGCATGAAGAAGATTGTAATCGTGGAAGATGATGCTTTGATGCGGGAGGAACTCACGGATATATTTGGGAAGGCGGGATATGAGACGTGCTGCATTACTTGTTTTTCCAATACCCTGAAAGATATATTGTCGGAGGTAGGGGACTTGATTCTGCTGGACTTGAATCTGCCGGGCATGAATGGGTTTGACATCTGCCGTCAGGCAAAGCGCAGGATATCGGCACCCATCCTGGTATTGACTTCCAAGGATCAGTTAAAGGATGAGCTTCATGCGCTGCAGCTGGGGGCGGATGAATATCTGACGAAGCCTTGTCCTGCCTCCCGGCTCCTTGCCAGGGTGGAGAATCTTCTCAAGCGGTTTTCCGGCAGGGAGCATATGCTGGAGGGGGATGGCTTTTTGCTGGATTACCTGACATATACCCTGTATGCCGGAGGGAAGTCTATTTTGCTGTCGGAGAAGGAGGGGAGGATTTTGGAGGAATTGATGCGGTATCAGGGAGAGGTGGTGGAGAAGGAGGCATTATTTCAAGTTTTGTGGGGAACCAGAGAATATATTGATGAGAATGCGCTGCAGGTCAATATGACAAGGCTTCGCAGCGCGCTAAAGAAGGTGGGGCTTCGGGAGCGGGTAGAGACCGTGCGGGGCGTGGGCTACTGCCTGGGAGGAGGGGAAGGGCATGAAGGATGTTAGGAGAATTTGGGGCGCATGTGTGGAATACGGCTTTTTTCTATTGCTCCTGCTGGCATGGGATGTTCTATTTGGCCTTTTTCTCTGGCTGATGGACGCGAGGAGGTTCTATGTGCTGGCGGGAGTTTTTTCCATGTTTTCTTTATTGCTTTTCGGTGTAGGAGTTGGATATGCCCTTCGCCGGGAGAGGAGGAGGCGGCAGCAGGTGGAGGATTATCTGGACGAACTGGAACGCCACAGAGATTTTGGTATGCTGGAAGGATTATCCCTGCGGGAGAGGGAGCAGCTGACCCGGTTGGGAGAGATGATTTTGGAGAAGGAGGATGGGGTGCAGAGACAGCGGCAGCTGCGGAAGGAATATGAGGAGTATGTGGAGGTCTGGGTTCATGAAATCAAGGTACCCTTATCCCTACTGTCCTTCGTGCTGGACAATCGAAGGGATGAGATGTCTCCATTGGTTTATGGGAGGATGGTGCATGCATGCAGCAGGATATCGGAGGATGTCACCCGGATACTGTATTATTCCAGACTGAAAGCAAGCCATCGGGACTTGCGGTTTGAGCGGGTTTCCCTAGGGGAGTGCTGTGGGGAAATGCTGGAACGGTATGAGACGGTGCTTGCAGAGGAGGGGATTCGCTGCATTCTGGAGGTGGAGGATGTCTGGGTGGTCACGGATCGAAAGGGGCTGGCATTTATTCTGGAGCAGGGGATGAGCAATGCCTGCAAATACCAGGACGGGGAAAAGCCGGAAAGACGGCTGGAGATTTCCGGGGGCGTTGCGCCGGAGAGGAATCGGATCTGCCTTTGTCTGCGAGACAATGGAATCGGCGTCAAGGAGGCAGACCTTCCGTTTCTCTTTGACAGGGGATTTACGGGAGATACGGATCAGAGGAAGGGGAAGGCCACTGGGATGGGGCTTTATCTGGCGAGGGAGATGGCTCGCCAGATAAATATAGAGTTGAGGGTGGAATCGAAATATGGGCAGGGGTTTATGCTATGCCTTGAATTTCCGGTGGTGGTGTAGAATTTGTGAGCAATGTTCCGTCATCCTTAGTTTGCTTTTGCGCAAATAAATTTCATTCGAGTATCTTCACGAAACTGTCTGCGTGACGGATTTCCCTCAACTCTGAAAATTCTTCCGTTCGTAATATCGTATATAACAGA
>CATKZA010000058.1 GCA_949841235.1 uncultured Clostridiaceae bacterium | reverse complement strand
ACGACATACTCCCCCGTGGCAGCAACCTTCGCATAATCGACTAGGCGGTCTGCATCCGGGTCGGTGGCAAGGACGATATCCGCATCCTCCTTCTTGGCCAGTTCCAGCGCAAGAGCAAATGCCTTCTGAGCCTCCGGATTGGGATAGGGTACCGTGGGAAAGTTTCCATCCGGCATTTCCTGTTCCGGCACTACAATCACCTGAGCAAATCCCAACTCTTCCAGCACCCTTCGCACAGGAATGTTTCCCGTACCGTGAAGGGGCGTGTAGACGATTTTCAGACGAGATGCCTGCTCCTTAATTACCTGTGGACGCAGTACCAATTTCTTCAATGCCTCAATATATTTGTCATCCATCTCGGTGCCAATCACCTGATACAGACCTTGGCTCATAGCCTCCTCCTGATCCATGGTCTTCACTTCCCCATAGCCGGCAATTCTATTGACCTCCTGAATGATCTCCTTATCCTTGGGATAGGTGATTTGCGCCCCATCTTCCCAGTACACCTTATATCCGTTGTACTCTGCGGGATTGTGGCTGGCGGTCACCACGATGCCCGCGATACAGCCCAATTCCCTCAGGGCAAAGGAAAGCATGGGCGTGGGACGCAGGGAGGAGAACACATACGCCCGAATGCCATTTGCCGCCAGACAGCAAGCCGCCTCTGCGGCAAATTCCGGAGACATCCTCCTGGAATCATAGGCAATCGCCACGCCCCTGTCCGCTCCATTTTCCTTGAGAATATAATTCGCCAGCCCCTGGGTTGCCTTCCGCACGGTGTAACAATTCATGCGGTTGGTGCCGGCACCGATAATCCCCCGCAGTCCCCCGGTTCCAAATTCCAATTCCCGGTAGAACCGCTCCTCAATCTCCTTCTCGTCCCCGGCAATCCCCCGCAGTTCCTCCTTCGTCTTCTCGTCAAAATACCCATCCGTCAGCCAAAATTCATAAGTCTTCCTCGCATCCATCGCCTGTCTCCCTTCTAAAATCTTCTCTTCCATTCCCATCTCACCAGCCGCCGCCAATCTTCTGTCTGCCTAGATAGGCGGCCAATTCCTCCGCCATCTCCTCCGCCTCCGGAATCCTGAGATGCCCCGGCGTTCCCCGGCCATTTCTCCGAAAACGGTAATGCCCCATGTTTCCATCATCCAATTCCCCGCACACGGCCTCTATGGCATCATCCCATGCACCGCTGTGTTCCAGCAGGGTGGTGATGCACAAAATATGCGCCTCCGGATATTTCTCCCGGAGACTGCGCAGAAATTTCTTATACTTTTCCTTCCACAGCATGGATTGGGGACTGCCATCATCCTCCGCCATAAAATCCTTCGGGTGGCTGTCATTCTGCCCCACTGCCACGATGACCACCTGGGGAGTATATCTGGAAAAGTCCCAGTATGTGGGCTCGCCAAAATCCGGGTGGTAATGCACCTTATCCCACACCGTCTCCATCCCCATTTGCTCCTGCGTTCCACAAACATGCCCTGCTGCCGCATCATTCTGATCCGGCATCTCGCATTTACTTTCCGGCTCTAAAAACCACCCGGTGCCATCCATCAACGCAATGCCCCCTTGGGCGATATCGTGAAGGCTGGCATTCAGCTTCCTTGCCAGAATCCAGCCATAGGAATACCAGCTGTTGGAAAATTCCCCCTGATGCTCCGGGTCTGGTCTGCCAATACAATGTACTGCCTCTGATACCTCTCCGGCAGAAACGGAATCTCCATAAATCTCTATCCTCCGCCGAGGCATTTCCGGCGGCGGGAGCAACCTCGCCCCCTGGGACAGCTGCAATTCTTCCAAAACCATCTCATGGCAGCCATCCATCCTCTTAAAAAACAAAATATCATGTTCTCCGTCCTTCTCCTCCTGCAAAAGCACCAGTTCCGTCACGCCCTCATTGTTTAAGTCGAACCTCTTCTGCACGCCATCCACAATCGCGCCCGCAGCATTGTTCCAATAGGCATTTCGGTTGGTTACGTAAAGCCTTGCTTCCCTTCCAAAAAAGCGGAAAGAAAGGGAGGAGGCAGGAAAGACGAACTCCGGTTTTTCCGGATTGCGTTCATCAATCCTGCCCGAAAACATGAGAAATCTATGTGCCAAACTAACTCTCATATGCAATCCTCTGTGTAACTATTCAGCCTTACGGCTTCATAGTTACGCAACAGTGCTTATCAGCACTGAATATGCACACAGTTTGCACAAAATAACACAAACAAAGTTTGTGTCGCAAAATGGCGCCGTAAAACTCATATTTAAAATGTCTGCTAGCAGACATTTGACAAAAATCATGTCAAAAATCCTCGCATAGTATATCCTGCTAAACAGTTACTCCTCTGTTACTATTCACAGCGATTTCTAGAAACGGCTATGCCGTCCACAGCAACATCATTCATCAGCAGAAACCTTCCAGCAATGCCAAGTTTCTCTCAATCATCCTGCACCGCTGCTTCACGCAGTCCGCACTGCGAAGGGGGTCCTTCGGTGTGTGGAACAGGTAATCCTCCAGCTTGTCAATGGTAGTGGTCGCCACATGCATCCTGGTATCGCTGGATGCGTAGTAGATATACACGTCCCCATTGTCCCTGGCAATGGCGCCGTTGGTGAATACCACGTTAGACACGTCCCCCACCCGCTCATGGCCAAAGGGTACCAGAAATACCCCGGAAGGCTCTGCGACCACTTGATCCGGCTTCTCCAAATCCGTGCCATAGGCATACAGCACGTAGCGCAGCCCCGCCGCAGTATTCCTCACGCCGTGGGAAATGTGAATCCAGCATCTCTTTCCCCGAATCGGCACGGCACCCGCACCATTCTTCGCCTCGGTAAGGGTGTGGTACACCCGCTGGCTGATAATCTTTTCCTCGTCAATGACCCCGTGGGCAATGTCCCGACAAAGGCCAAAGCCAATGCCGCCGCCACTCCCCGTCTCGATAAATCCATCCATGGGTCTGGTGTAAAAGGCATACTTCCCATCCACAAACTCCGGGTGAAGCACCACATTCCTCTGCTGGGGGGAGCGGAGCGTGGTCAGATTGTCCAGCCGCTCCCAGCGCCTTAAGTCCTTCGTCCTTACGATGCCAGCCTGTGCCACTGCCGCAGACAGGTCACTGCTTTCCTCATTCTTGCTCTCCGAGCAGAACACGCCGTAAATCCATCCATCCTCATGCTGTGTCAGACGCATGTCATATACATTGGTCTCCCCCTGGCAGGTATCCGGCAGTTGTACCGGATAGTCCCAGAAACGGAACCCATCCACCCCGGATTCGCTCTCTGCCACCGCAAAGAAAGACTTCCTGTCATTTCCTTCCACCCGCACCACCAGATGATATTTTCCATCCAGATAAATGGCACCGGAATTCATCACCGCATTGATGCCCAGACGCTCCATGAAATACGGATTCGCTTCCTCGTCCAGATCATACCGCCAATGCACCGGGGCAAATTCCCTCGTCAACACGGGATGCTCATATCTATCATAAATTCCATTGTAGAAATCACTCTTCTGATTCTTCCTGGCAACCAGCCTCTCCACCTTCGCCTGTTCTACAAAATACTGCCTATGCAACATCTCTCCATCCTCCTATGCCTATTTTTATCAGGCAATATCTCCATCCTGTCCCATTCTCTTAATGACCTCTATGCACATCCGGCCATTGTGGTAGGGGCATTTCCACGGCTCCACGATAGCCCTCTCCACCGGATGCCCCTCCTCGTCCACCGACCAGAACCACTCCGATCCCTCCCGATGGTCGATGATATACTCCTTGACATATGACCAGATATCCTCTGCCGCCCGCAGATATTCCCGGCATTCCGGGGATTTCTGATATCCATTGACAAATCCCACGATGCCCTCCGCCTGCACCCACCAGACTCTGGTGGCATCCACCACGCCATTCTCCGCCTCATTCACCAGAGAATGATTGATGTACGCCCGGTCATAGATATTCCTGGTAATCGCTTTGGTAATGGGCTGCATCTTGTTCCGATACGCCTCATCACCCAAAACCTCCAATCCCCTGTCCACCAGCCATGCCGTCTCGATATCATGGCCATAGGAATACAAGTCAATCAGAGAGTGCCAGGTCTTGTCAAAGAACACTTCCTGCCTGCCCTCCTCCTCGTTGTATATCCTGTCAGCCATGATATCCAGCATGCATCGGAGATTGTCTGCCACTTTCTCCTCCTTTGTCACCCGATATAATTCCGTATACGCTTCAAATACATGAAGCAGCGTATTCATCGTCTTTTCCGCAATCACGTTGTTTTCCGAAAGCTTGTCGTTCACCTCCGGCCGGAAACTCCGATCAAAGGCCTCCAGATATCCGTACTCATCCCTGCATTTCTCCTCTATGATGCCATACAGCTCCCAAGCCAGTTCCAGCGCATCCCCATCCCCGGAGGCATCATAATAGGAAGATAGCGCATAGATGGCAAATGCCTGATTGTAGGTATGCTTGGTAGTGTCCAGAGGCATCCCGTCATAGGACAGTGACCAATAGACGCCGCCAAACTCCCTGTCCGTGCAATGCTCCCGCAAAAATTCATAAGCATGCCTTGCCGTCTCCAGCAAATCCTCCCGCCGCAAGAGCAGGTAGGCGTTGGCAAAAAACCAGAGAATCCGGCTATTCAAGATGCATCCTTTTTCCGCTTTTTTATCCAATGTCAAGTCAAACTTTAATTTCCCATAGAATCCACCATGGGTATCATCCCGCAGTTTCTGCCAAAAGGGAATCAGCCCTTTCTCCAATTCTTCTTTGATTTCTGCTACAAACATTCCAATCCCTCTTCTCTTCCAAACAATCTCATCCACACTACTTTCACACGATGCCGCCACAGGCAACGCATTCAGCAGATTCCAAACTCTCCATCTGTCGCAACGCAGCCCAATCAACGGATTCCAATCTCTGTATCTGTCACAGATACCTCGCTGTTTTCCTTAATATACTTCACCACTTCTTCCACCTTGGCAAAGGCAAGCCCCACATAGGTATCCGCCGCGCCGTAATAAATGGCAATCCTTCCGCTCTCTGCATCGTGGATGGTGGCGCAGGGGAATGTGACATTCGGCACGAATCCTCTCTCCTCATACCACTCCTCCGGCGTGAGCAGGAAGGTCTTGCAGCGATATTTCACCACAGAAGGATTGTCGATATCCAGAATGGCTCCGCCGATGCTGTACACGTATCCATTGCAAGTCCCTGTCACCCCGTGATAGAATAAAAGCCATCCCTCCGAGGTCTCGATGGGGGCGGCACCGCCGCCAATCTTCACATTCTCCCACCAGTTCTCGCTGCCGCCCATCACATGGCGGTGTCTGCCCCAGTACACCATATCCGGACTTTCCGACAGGAAGATATCTCCGAAGGGGGTATGCCCGCTGTCGCTGGGTCTGGAAAGAAGAAGGAATTTGTCATTCACCTTCCTGGGAAACAGCACCGCATTCCTATTGAATGGA
Source organism: uncultured Clostridiaceae bacterium (assembly GCA_949841235.1). Lineage (GTDB taxonomy): Bacteria > Bacillota > Clostridia > Lachnospirales > Lachnospiraceae > Butyribacter. The sequence continues at coordinate 2,752 of CATKZA010000058.1, read as the reverse complement.
ATAAATGGATTCTCCATGCGGATGAAAGTCTTAAAATCCGTGGTCTTCGCCATTCCAATAGATGCCCCGTAGAAATCCTGGCACCAAATGATATAGTAGGCATCCTCCACCTTCACCAGACGGGGATCGTAGGCATACTTCGGCATGAAGTCATTTCCCGCCTCGTCCTTGAAGGCAATCTTCTCCCGGTCAAACTCCCAGTGAACGCCATCCCGGCTTCTCCCCAGATAGATAAAGGGCACGCCGTTGGTCTGCTCCCCCCGGAACACGCCGATGAATGCACCCTCGTAGGGAATTACCGCACTGTTGAAGATTCTCGCAATCCCCTCTGCCGGATTCCTGTCAATCACAGGATTTTCCTCATATCTCCACACCGGCATCCAGGCCTTCGCCTTCTCCGGCCTCTCCTGCCATGGCATATTCGGGACATTTGCCCCGATGATTTTTACTTCGCTCATATTAATCTCCATTTCCGCCATAAGCCCGCACGCTTCAATACGCATGCGCTATGCCACAGGCACAAAAAAATTTGCAAATAAAGTTTCATTTACTCTGCGAATTTTTCACGCAAATCTCCCAATGATACCTAGCCCTTCACTGCCCCCTGGGTCAGACCGCTGTAAATCTGCTTCTGGCACAGGATGAAGATAATCAGTGCGGGCAACATGGTAATAATCACGCCGGCACAGATATAGTTGTACTGGCTGCCCATGGGCCCGGTAAACTTGAACAGGGACGTGGCCACCGTGACATACCTGTTCTTATCTTGCAGATACATATTGGCCATATAATATTCGTTATACACGCTCACGCCCTTCAAGATCATCACCGTCACAATCGCCGGCTTTAGCAGCGGGAACAGGATGCGGAAGAACACGCCAAAGTAAGTGCATCCATCCATAATCGCCGACTCATCCAGAGATTTGGGGATATTCTCAAAGAACTGAATGAATATGTAGATGGAAATGACATCCGTGCCGCACATCAGCACCATATATCCCGGCAGGCTGTTGATCCATCCCAGCGTGTACATAATCTGATATACGGATACCTGCATGGCGATGCCGGGGAGCAGGGACGCCACCAGGAACAAATTGCGGATCAGCCCGTTTCCAAAGAACTTAAAGCGATCCAGCACGTAGGCCAGCATGGAGCCGGTCAGGATAGAGCCAATCAGCACCACCACCAGAATCATGGCAGAATTGCGGAACGCCAGCCCCATATTTGCCGATTTCCATGCCTGGACAAAATTATCGAAATACGTCCAGCTCTTAGGCAGATCCATGACATTGGAGGAGGCATATTCCTCCGGCGACTTGAAGGCCGTAATGACGCACACCGCCATGGGCAATACCGCAATAAATCCTCCCAGCAAAAGCGTGAGATATTTCAATACCGTGACTACGATCCTTCTCACCTTCTTCGTCCAATAGATTTCCGTCGTCATATGCCTGCACCTCCCTTCGCCGCATCCGACTGCATCCCCTGGGCCATAGCCCTCTGCCTCTCCAGCTTCTTCCGCTTCCTTACCGTGCGAATGGCCTCCTCATCCCCATCTCCGAAGAAATATTTGAAGGCAACTTTCTGCAATACCGTGGCTATCAGGATAATGACCAGAAGCACGATGGCCATAGCGGACGCAAGGCCCACCTTCTGGCTCGCATGGGCCAGCCGATCCATGATGACGAAGTAAGTGCCTGTGCCAAACTCACCATTGGTAATGACATATGGCGGCTCGAATACGCTGAGGGAGCCGGTAATCGCCAGAATCAGGTTCAGCACGATAATGGTCTTGATGCTTGGGAAAATGATATACCAGAACTTGTGCCATGCAGATGCTCCGTCAATATCCGCCGCCTCATAGAGAGAGGCATCCACCGACATGATTGCGCCGATGAAAAGCACCATGTTCTGCCCCATATACCTCCACACGGAGGTAGCCGCTACGGAAATATTATTGATGCTGGTATCTTTCAGCCAGTATGGCAAATTTTCCAAATCGAAGCCGCACCACTGCAGCACCGTATCCAACACAAATCCCCTGGTATAGAAGAACTTAAAGATAAATCCTACTGCAATGCCGCATACCAAGTACGGGAAAAACATCAGCCCCTTAAAAATGCCGCCTCCCTTTGTCTTGAAGCTGAGTACTGACGCAAAGTACAGTGCCAGCGCCAACTGGATAAAGGATGCCGCAATATAATACAAGCTTAGTTTTAGTGCCTGAAAGCAATCTTCTCTGGAAAATACGTCCGCATAATTCTTCAGTCCCACAAACTCCCTGTCTCCCAGATACTTCATGTCATAAAAGCTAAACCCAACCATATTCACGAAGGGAATAAATGTAAATACGATCAGCAGCGCGACAGGGATCAGCATAAAAGTAAAAATGCAAAGCCTCTTATTCACCTTTCCGGAAGCGATCCATTTTACAAACTTGGATTTCTTTCTCTCTCCCATAAGTTTTCTCTCCTTCCCATCAATGGGATTTTCGGGGGCTTACGCGCCCCCTCCTTCCCTGTTTCCGAAAAAACTATTTCACTTCCACACCTTTGCTTTCCTGTGCGGCCGTCCACTTTTCATTCCACTCTTTTACCATATCTTCCATTTTCTTGTCCTTGCTGATGGCAGCCTGGAGAACTTCTTTCGCAATATAGCCCGAACTGTTCAGCCCCAATTCGGATTCATTATTCACATCATCAAAGAGTGCTTCCTCTCCCTCTGGCGCCGGGTAATTCACCACCATCTGAAC
>CATKZA010000057.1 GCA_949841235.1 uncultured Clostridiaceae bacterium | reverse complement strand
TTTATATCACCATATAATATACAAACATTAATTAATCCAAAAACGATATGTAGACTATCCTCATTTAATTCCACATAATTATGTAGCACTATGGAAAAGCAAAACGCCTCTATTAAAGCAAATAATCCTAAAATAGCAGTCAATACAAGCATTTCCTCATCCTTAATAGCTAATATAACAATCGGGATAAGAATTACTGCCACAAATACCATGATGCCATAAAACCACATAGAAGTTTTCCCTTTAAATCTCATAAATTCACCTCACAAAATATCGATTTATCGTTGGATTTATTATATTGTATTTATCCAGCAATAACAATATATATTGTAAATCCTCTCATTTGAGGATAGGGAGTTGATGACGATATGAATTTTATTTCCGCACACTATAATATGTACCACAATAGTATTGACATTACTATCTTTGACGGATATATATTACGAATAAACTTCGACAAAGCAGAAGAAGGATTAAAAACCACAGCGTGGACAGACCATGTACTAAATGCAATGGCAATTGACAATCCTCTCGAATATGTAAGACTTTATTTGAATAATGAAATGCAGATATTTATAGATGATGAAGAAAGCTTAGATATTTGGTAAAATGGCATTCCCCGAATGGAAACGAGGGAATACTACCAATGGGACAAAATAAGCTGGATGGAAGAAAAAATAAGCAGCCTGACGATGGACATAGAGCTGTTTTCGAGGGCGGTGCGGCAGCATTGGTCTGTTGAGATCATGCACTGGCATTTAGATGTAACGTTTAAAGAAGATGCGAACAGCACATTGGATAAGACAGCGGCGCAGAATCTAAATATAATCAATAAATGGAGTTTGTCCATATAAAGATAAAATTTGGAATGATATAATTATTCATGCGTATGCCCTGAAAATTCTTTTTCCCCTCTTGACAGATGGACATAAACATGAAAGAATATGAAGTTAAGGCAATACTATCTTAATTGCACAATTAATATGGAGGTAAAATATGAAGTTTAGTATTAAGAAGTTAAAATGGCTGCCTGTCTTGGCACTGGTTCTGACTCTGACTACAGGACTGCTGCCGGCGAAAGTTCAATCGGCGGGCATCACTGGCAGCGTAGCCACAAACCGAGCCGCAGACACCTTCACCTACAAGGTTTCCGGACTGGAGGCATCCACCCAGAAGACATTGACCTTGCAGGTTAAGAACACGGCAGGCAAGGTGGTTTATGCCGAGGAGAATATTAACCTGACAGATGAGCAGATTAGCAATGGCACATATACTGGAACGATTTCCCACAACAAGTTCGATGCCTATGCATATGACACCTACACCGTCCTCGCCACGGTGGACGGCACCACCTATACCTTGGGAAAATGCGATTTCACCATTCACCAGAACAAGGTAGACCTGTCCATCAGCGGAAATTCCGGAGATGCCAGCCGCACCATATATGTCAACTCCACAGAGAGCGCAGGCGGCGTGATCGTTCCGGGCAGCGACAACAAGATTGCCGTGATGGCATGGCGGAAAGGCAACTCCGAGGCAGGTGCCAAGCAGCTGGGAACAGACAAGAGCCTTTCCGGGAAAGGGCTTAACTGGTCTGCGAACATCACCACCGCCGGAAAGGGATATGGCCTCTGGAATGCCAAACTAGTGCTGAAAAACAGCCACACCAGCGCAAAAACCCTGGCAACTGCTACATATAACATCGCACCGACTTCCACTTCTTTCACCAGCAAGAAAACCAGTTCCCTGGAAAAGAAGAAATCCTTCCAAATCAATCTGGCAGGATTGAAGAATGCCTACGGCATCAAGAGCGTATCTTTCCCAATCTACAACGAAGCCGGAAAAAAAGCGTACACTGCCAAGGCGAAGAAAAAGTCTGGCACTTACACTGCCACCGTTTCCCTGAAAAGCCTGAAATATAAACTGCAAAACTATTCAATCAAGGCAATCATCACCGACAACGGGGGACAGAAAATCACGTTGAATTCTACTGCTTCCGTGAATGAACAGGCCATCGGCGGCAAGCTGACCATAACCAAGAAAAAGAATGCCACCACGGTATTCAAACTCACCGGTGCCTACATTCCTGGCAACATCAAGAAGATTCAATACGTGGTGTACCAGCGAAAAGGGGCTTCTAAAAAAAAGATCGGTACATATAAGGGAAAAGCGGCAGGAAAGAAATACACATCCACCGCAAAAAATAAGGAAACAGGAAAATACACCGTCAACGCTTACGGCTACACAAGCTGGGGCAAAAAGATTCTCATGACAAGCCGCAATTACACCCTCTCCAAGAAAAACCTTGGAAAGCAGGGCTGGTATTATGAGAAATACAATGGCAAGAAATACAAATTCTACTATGAGAATAACGAAAAGGTCACAGACCTGACGAAGGTGCTGAAGTTAAAAAAGAATGACGGAAACCGTTTCTATATTGAATTAAACCGGGCCGCATGCGTGGTCACGATATATATGTACAATAAGGAGACGAGCAAGTTTGACATCCCTGTAAAAACCTGCACCGTCTGCGTGGGAAGGGACGTGAGCACCAATGCCGGTGCCGGCGCACTGAACCTTCAGTCATCCTTTACACCCATCGGGAACTATTCCATCTGTACCAACGGAGCCGCCGTGCGCTATTCCCTGAAGCCCATGCATGAGCCGGACGGAAGCGTAGTGCAGGCAAGATGGTGTACCCATATCGTGGGAAATGTCTACTTCCATGCCATTGCGGTAGGCAGCAACACCCATTACGGTCTCAGTTCTTACAAGATGAACCTTCTAGGTTCCCCTGCATCCGCAGGCTGCGTCCGCATGGCAGTGGCTGATGCAAAATGGATTTTTGACTATATGCCCACAGGAACCAAGGTGAAAATCTACGTGGGAAATACGAAGAAGCCAGGCCCCTTGGGAAAAGAAAAACTTCCCAAGTCCTACAGCGTCAACTACGACCCCACTGACCCCGCCGTGCCTGACTCCCGGAAGAAAAAGGATTATAAGGCAAAGAAGATCAGCGGATATCTCACAAAGAGCGGCAAGAAAGTGGGATACTGATGCAAAAGCTGCATGGATGAAATCGTTGCGGAGATGCACAAATCACATGGAAGATAATGGCTAACAGCCCATCATTCACAAACAAAAAGAGAGGTAATGCGTTACAGCAGTGACACATTACCTCTCTTTTCTTTCCCTAAAAACGCATTACCATTCACGGCTTTGCAGCTCATAGTAAGAACGCTTTTAATGGTAACGCTTTTAATTTAAATTTTTTTAAAAAAAGTATTGCATTTCCATTCTCACTCTGATATAATAGTCTCGTTGTGAAAATGAAAGGCAAATATCAGCGCGATTAGCTCAGCTGGCAGAGCACCTGACTCTTAATCAGGGTGTCCAGGGTTCGAACCCCTGATCGCGCACTAAAGTCCTCATTTGGCAGTAGAGCTGCTGGGTAGGGGCTTTATTTTTTGCATTTTTTCCGCCGCCTACCTTTTCAGCATGGCAATCCCCCACAGTTTCACTCTCTGGGGAAGGCACTGCAACAGCCTGTTCACTACTCCCGGTACGATCACCTCCCGATTCCTCTCCAATCCCCGAAAGGCAATTCTTGCCACCTTTGAAGCCGACATTGCCCAGATAGGCACTCGGGAACCCGCCTTTTCAAAAAAGGCCGTCCTGGTAGTCCCCGGACAGAGCGCGCACGCCTGCACCCCGTATTTCTTGGCCTCCACCCGCAACGCCCGGGTATAATTGACCACATAGGCTTTCGTGGCATAATAAGCAGCCGTGTATGGTCCAGGCTGAAATGCCCCCACGGAAGCCACATTCAGAATCTTTCCCCCGCCTCTCTGGCACATATCCCGCAGAAATAGATGGGTGAGTTCCGTCACCGCCGAAATATTCACGCCAATCATCTTCCTCTCCCTTGCCAGAGGCAGGGAAATCTCCTCTCCCACCAGCCCGAAGCCCGCATTGTTTACCAGCACGTCCACGGCAATGTTTCTAGCCCTCACCTGACCATATAAGCCAATTCCTCCCCCATCCTCCGCCAGATCCTGGCAAATCGCACCGATCACGCTGGTGGGAAATTCCCGCTCCAGCCGGGCAGCCACCTTTCTCAGTCTGTCCTCCCCGGAAGCACTCAGCACCAGCCGATAGCCTTTTCCGGCAAATTCCCTGGACAGCGCAAGACCTATTCCACTGGTGGCTCCTGTGACTAGGACGGTCTTTCGATTTTGAACGGCATGCCCCTTCCCATTCCCAGTCAAGTCATTTCCCTCTCCCATTCCGCGTCGCTTCATACGATGCCCCTCCTCTTCTCCATGGTTCATTCTCATCTTATTTCAATCACTGTAGCACTCGCTACAACGCAATCGCCCGCCTTGCATAAAGGCATTTGTCCAGCGCAAAATTCTTACTATATTTAATAGTCAGAGTAATACTTTCCACAACTTCGCCGTTCATAGCAACAAAGCGTCTTATTCTAATGCCTCGTGATCTGTACCCGGCTCATGATTGTATTCAATATAATGGCCCTTCTCGCCTCTTTTCATCTCATAAAGGGCTTCATCGGCACAACTCAAAAGATCAGAGATATCCTCTTTTGCATCCTCCGCCAAGGCAAAGCCGGCAGAGGCGGCAATCACTTTGGAATCCGTATCAGACAGGGCAACCGGATGATTTTCCAGAAATTCATACAATTCATACAGATATCGAATAACCTCCGCCTTATCGGCACAATCATGAATCATCATGCAAAATTCATCCCCTGAACGTCTGGCAGGAATTACGTGTTCCCGAGGCAGGGATTGCAATGCCCGGGCAAAACTCTGGAGGTACACGTCCCCCATATCATGGCCATACGTATCATTGATAGATTTAAAAAAGTCTAAATCCAGCATCACCACGGCGCTGATCTCTCCCGATGGCATGCCCTTCAAAACTTCCTCCGCCCTCCGCTTAAAATGGGGGAATTTATATAATCTGGTCAATGGGTCATGGGTATTTTCATACTTCATCTGCCGCTTTTCCATCACTGTATCGGTGACATCAGTAATCACCCCCAGATAGCCATCTTCGGACTCCGACATGTAAATGCGAACATATTTCCGATCATTGATTCGATAGACATCCTCTTCCTCCTCTACGGGATGCTCTATGATCTTCCGAATATATTGGTCAAACTCTGCCGAATCGCCGCATATCCTTTCCGCCTCCCCGGCAGGAATTTGGAGAAGCTCCCCCAGCCTGGATGTTATGAACACATGTTCCGCTCCCATCTCATATTCAAAAGCCGCCAAAGGCACTCCGCTGATCTCAATAATTGCCGATATTCTGTCAGAAATGCTGATAATGCTCTCCACCATGGCATTGATGCCATTGCTCAACTCTACGAATTCCTGATTGCCGCTCTCCGCCACCGTAATCTCCAGATTTCCCCTAGTAATCATTGAAAGAGCATCGATAATATGGTGGATTCCATTGATTACTTTTTTCTTCACTAAGAAATTCAATAGAACGATAACCCCCGCCTCCACAATGAGGAAATATAATAACGTATTCAGAAAATCGTTTCTTGTCTTTTCAAACAGAGCGGTTCCCGGCACGGCGGCGCAGATCAGCACATCGTCATAGAGTTCGCTCACAACGTACATCCATTCCCCATCCTGCCCTTTTTTGTACGCTCCCTCGGCACAATCCAGCAGATTGTCAATCTGATAGCAATCCCCCTTATATTTCAGGTTCATTCCCCCGGAATGCCCCACCATCTTTTCCTCTGTCACATCTATGGCGTACAGTTCTTCCCCTACATCCGTGGGAAATTGAGAGAAAATATACCGATAGGAATTTCTAGATGCCGCCTCCATCTGCCGGGTAGGCGCAAATCCCACCTGCACAATGCCCTTCTGCCCCTTTCTGGCCACTCCCACGTACTGCATCATTTTTCTCTCTACTGCATTTGGCTGAGCCTCCTGAATAAGATAAGCATTCTCATCATCATTTCCCAGAAGGGAGAGAAATTCCCTAGTCTGCTTATGGTCTCTCATATCCATTCCAATATAATCAGAAATAGAACCAGAGACAATGAATCCCTTTTCATCAATGACATGCAGCTCGTCCACATCCAGCAGTTTTGCAAGATACTGCATGTCCGACACATCCATGGAGATATCCCCCTGCCGATCTAATACATAGGTCGCCGCCCTGGCTCTGGTAAGATAATCCCTATCTAGATTTTCATTCATCAGGGACAGTTCCATCTGGTTGTTCTCCAGCGTATGGATCACCTGCTTGATCTTCGTGTGAAACGTACCGTATTGGGCAGATTCCAGCGACCGCAGGGTAAAAATGAAGTTGATGGCGAGAAGCAGCATAATGCCCGCCGTCATCACCGTCAAAGTATATTTGATAAAAGTTTTCTGCATTTGAGTTTCCTCCCCGGGGATATCTTTAGATAGAAATCACCCTAACCCCATTGAACATGATCCTTGCCTGGCCCTCACAAGCAAGCTTGTTCGGTCCGCTTATCATTATATCATAAACTTAACAATATATTAATCCGCCCATAAAATATGTTGAATTAATTTTTGCAACTTCGTATGATTTACCATCAAATAGAAAGCAACACTTCCTAACGAATTTAAAATCACATCATCTACATCTGCTGAGCCACACATAAATATCAGTTGCAAACCTTCAATTATCATTGAAATCCCAATGACTGCCATAATATAAAAAACAGTTTTCTTAAGAGCAGGTACCAGATAGGGGAGAAGGATTCCAAAAGGGGTCAATACCGCCAAGTTTCCCAGTAAGTTTATCACCACGTACCGCATATTTGCATTCATTTTCAAATAGAAAGCAATCGTTCTCCCCGGTATCAGATTCACGCAGTGGTTAATATAAACCGCCCTTTCAACATCTCCCACCATAAAAATGCACTGCAAGCCTCTCCCGAATCCGTAATAAAATAGCAACAAAATGGCTAGAAGGCCCAAATATACTCCAAGGCAAATAATAAGCAGACTCTTCCTAATCTCCTCTTTTTTATAGGGATAGCTATACAGTAACGAACGACATCCGCAATAGGCAAAAACACAAATAAGCAAAGCAAGAATAACCCTCCCGATCAGCAGCACATTTACATGCCGATCAAATAGCATCATGATGGCATAGCACAATACAAAAAGCCCTAAAGCAAAAAAAATACAAGAAAATGCTAAATATTTTTTTCTTTTGCTCATTCCACTACTCCTCCTTATGTTCATAGCATCACATGAAAATGCATACATTTTCCATAAAACTTGCAAAATAGTGCCGAAAATCCTCAACAACAAAAATCGCTGCTGCCCCTATAGGAAGAGCAACAGCAAACCATTATTTATCGCCATCCGGCAAATTTGTCTCCCCACAGATATAGATCGGCCTTTTCTTTACTTCCAAGTAGGTCTTTGCCAGATATTGTCCAATAATGCCCAGCGTAACCAGAAGAAGTCCCCCGATCAGCAGCATCACCGATATGATTGATGCCCAGCCCGCCACCAGGTCGCCATACAATATTTTTCTCACGACAATTACCAAAAGAGAGATCATGGATATTCCCGACATGATAAAACCAAAAATAGTGCTGAGAACCAATGGTGCTGTAGAAAATGTGACAATTCCCTCCACGCTGTATCTTACCAAGCTCCAGAATGACCACTTCGTCTCTCCCGCAGCCCTCTCCACATTCTTATACTCCAGCCACTTGGTGCGAAAGCCCACCCAGCCAAACAGCCCTTTAGAAAAACGATTGTATTCCCTCATCTCCAGCAGCGCATTCACGAATTTCCTATTCATGATACGGTAGTCCCTGGCTCCGTCCACCATATCTGCGGAGGATATTTTATTCATATTCTTATAAAACTGACGGGCAAAAAAGGAGCGCATCCTCGGCTCGCCCTGCCTGGTCACCCTTCTGGTAGCCACGGAATCATATTGCCCCCCGGCCACATGTCCGTACATTTCCGGAAGAAGTGCGGGAGGGGCTTGCAAATCCGCATCCATGATTACCACATAATCCCCCGTGGCATTTCTCAATCCCCCATAGATTGCCGCCTCCTTTCCGAAATTTCTGGAAAAGGAAATATATTTGACCATGGAATTCTGGTTGGCATATGCCTTGATTACTCTCAGGGTTCCATCTCCAGAGCCATCATCCACCATAATGCCAAAATACCATCGAATTAGAGACCTGAGAGAAGATATGGATATCAATCAGACGCAATTTGCCAAAAAGCCGGGAATGTCCCAAACAGGCTATTCA
>CATKZA010000056.1 GCA_949841235.1 uncultured Clostridiaceae bacterium | reverse complement strand
TTTGCTGTCTATCCCGCCCTTCTTCATCAGGTAATATTGGGATTTCCCTTTCTTTTGCATGGTTTTCCAAAGAGGACTATAATCAACCATAAACCACCTCAAACAAATCAAACAAACTGATATGCAGCAGAACGATTATTAGTTAAACGGAAAATACGTTATGAAATAATCGGAATAAAAGTCTAGTACAGATAGTATAAATTCATTCACATATTGCACCTCCTTCATAGCATTGCAATAAGTATAAAATATATTTAGAAAAAAGTTGTCACTAGATAGAAACAATCATGCAAAAAATTTTCATAATGGAAAAATGCAATGATATCTGCGCACACTAATAAATTTCGCCACCGCCAACAATATATGCAGGGCATATTTTAGGAATGGCGGTGACGAAAGGAAATTGATATAGAAAATTCATTGCCTAGCCTCGCTGCTCCCTAATGATTTTCCCCGAAAAATCCTTGCCGAATCCTTTCCCAATCCCGAAACACGCTGTCCGCATCCTCATAATGCAGTTTCACTTCCAATTCTGTCACAAACTCTGCCAGACTAAGCCCTCGCTCCTTGCAATAAACGATCATGGATTCCGGAATCTCCACATCATCAATCACCTCATCGGGAATGACCCCACGCAAATGGTCGATTAATTTCCCGATCTCTCCAAGATACCCATCGGCAATCCTGCTGACATATAGCAGGGCATCAGATTTCCTATACTGATGTGTATCGTCATTGCGATAACGCAGCATCTCCAGCCAAAGATTTTCATCATCAATCAACTCCTCCCGATAGGCAATCTTGATAATGATTTTAGGCGACCCGCTCTTTGCCTCGCTAATGCCCAGCTGCCCATGAAGGTACTCCTTCAAGGTCTTCCATGACAATTCAAACAATCTGTCAAAATCTGCCGTGATTCCTGAAATCACCACATCTGAGCAGTTGTAGGGATCAATATATTTGCTGATCGTTCCATGCAGCCTCTTCATCTGCTCAAACTTTTTCATACAAAATCACCCCGTCTCTTTCAATTTCCTTATTTAATTCAGCAGAATAATGAAAACTTCTCCTATTTACCACGTCAAACATCAGCAGCGTGTCCAATTCATCCAATGCATCCACAAACTCCAGATGGACCTTGGAATCAAAGGTAGAAATCCTCAAATCAATGTCGCTTCTCTCCCAATTCGTTTTCCTGGCTCTGGAGCCAAATAGAACAATCTGATCCATGTCAAACCTTTTGCCAAGCTCCTGAATAGCCAAGATCAACTCCGGTTTGAGATTCACATCCTCCAATGCTTCCAGCGTTCTCATATAGATATCCATGCCCTTCCATAAATTTCACTATAAACATACTACCATAATTACACCCCCATCACAATGCAGAACACATTTCCCTTCTCCGTGATCCGCAAATTCATATAGCCCCCCTGCTTCACCGCAATCTCCCGGCTGAGGTACAGTCCCACGCCAATCCCCTCCCGGTTCCGGCCATTTTCCCCTCGATAGAATCTGGTAAATATCTTGGCCCGCTCTCCCTCCGGGATCGGACCATTTTCATCCTCCACCGACACCTCCACGAAGGTACCCAGTTTCCGAATGGCCAATGCCACCCCACTGCCTTCCCTGGCATACTTCACCCCGTTGTCCAGAAGGTTGAACACCGCCTCCGCCGTCCAGTTCCTGTCATGGGGGAGGACAAACTCCCCCTCCTCCCGATATGATATCTCCACCCCCCGCTTCTTCGCCTTGGGGTAAACGTCCTTCACCGCCTTCAGCACCGTCTCGCTCAGGCTCTGGCTGCGCATGTCCAGATGAATCAGGCCGCTCTCCAGCCTGGATATCTTGATCAGATTCGCCGACAGGAAATCCAATCGTTCCACGGACAGGCGAATGATTCCCACATATTCCTGGCGTTTTTCCTCCGACAAACCAGCATCCTCCAAAAAGGAACTGTACATTTTCAAATTGGATATCGGCGTTTTCAACTGATGGGAGATATCAGAAACCAATTCTTTCGTATTCTCCTGCTCCTGCTTTTCCACATTGCTCTTCTCTTTCAATATGCGGGCCAGCTTAATTACCTTGTTCTGGAGCTTTGACAATAGCGTATCCTCCTCCCCCGGAAAGACCTCCCTCTCCTCCAGTTCCGTCAGGATGTCCACCAGACTGGAAAGGTCTGCCACAATCCCGGAAATATAGGCATCATCCAGCCTGTGAAGCAGATACGCCAAAAGGCACAGCAAGCAGTTTCCCCCGAAGGAAACTGCGCTGTGCCGCCAGTCACCAGTGATAAAATACAGCCCTAGGGGAATGCCCCAGGCCACTAGTCCAAATACAGCCGCCAATGCATGCAGCCTCAATTCATAGTTCTTCCTCTTCATCTCTCACATTCCCCAAAGGTGTAGCCGATGCCAAACACCGTCACGATATACCGAGGGTTTCTGGCATCCTCCTCTAGCTTCTGCCGAAGCCGCCGGATATGGACGTTCAAGGTATTCTCATCCACAAAATTCTCGTCGCAATCCCAGATCTTTTCCAGAATCGTATTTCTAGTGAGAATCTGTCCCCTATTTTGAATCAAGAGTTCCAGCAGCCTATATTCCGTGGCAGACAATTTGACGTGATTGCCCTTCAGATACACCTGCATCCTCCGAAAATCCGCAGACAGCTCGCCATACTCAAACAGTTCCCTCCCTCTCTGGCCGCTGCTTCTCCGAAGCACCGCCATCACCCGCTGAGCCAGCAGCTCTACGGAAAAGGGCTTGGCGATATAATCATCGCATCCCGCCCGAAATCCCTCCACCATGTCCTGCTCCGTATCCCTGGCGGTGAGGAAAATCACGGGCTGCGTCCCCTGGTTCCGAAGTTCCCTGCAAAAGTCCAAGCCATCTCCATCCGGAAGATTGCAATCCAGGATCAGCAAGTCGTATGACTCCTTCACCGCAAGGTGCGCCTCCTCCAGAGTATAGGCGCAGGACACCTCATACCCCTTATTTTCCAAAAGCAGCTTCACGCCCCCGCATATTATCACATCATCCTCAACCACCAATATTTTCTGCACAACATGCTCCTTCTGCAAATTTATTCCCCGCTCCTCAGCCGCTCCGTCACGCTTTCCCTTGACAGACTGCGGTACACAAAGGCCGGCACGGCAATGCAGATTCCCATAATTCCCGCTCCGATTGCCAGCAAGGGCAGGGCGGGATAGTAAAACACCGCATAATCTGCAATCTGTCTGGCTGCATTGCCAATCACATAAATCATAACATTTCCCAGCGTCAGAATCAATACAATGCTCAGCACTCCGTAATATGCGCCCTCCATGCTCAGCATCCTGCGAACCTGCTTCTTGGTCATTCCCACGCTCTCCAGTACAGCCAATTCCATACGTCTGGTATACACTCCCGTAAGCATCACATTGATGAAATTAATCATGCCAATAAGGATCAGCACCACGGAAATCCCACCGCTCAGAATATTCATGGCAGACATGGCAGAGGTAAAATTCTCCATCATCTCCGACTTGATTTCCCTATGCCTGACAACCGGATTGTCCCTAATCAGCTTCTGAATCTCCCTTCTGAGATATGGCTCATCTTCCTTCTCGCAATCAAGAATGATATTCTCAATGGTCGCCTCTCCCCGGAACCCTTTTGCCGCCTTTTCGCTAATGAGAATGACAGATGGCGCCCCGCCCTTCTCCCAATAAACTCCAACATTGATTGCATTGCTTTCCTCCGGCATCAGGCAGGCGCCGACTTCCAGCTCCTTCTCCCAACCGAAGGCATGATCAAAAAGGGTTATCCTCTTGCCTTTCATGCGGTCCGCATCTTTCTTCGTGTACAAATCACCCATCAGACAGATTTCGCCCTTTTCAAATCTCTCGATATCCACCTTCTGTCTCGCCGTCTCATTGTAACGCCTGATCATCTCGCTATCCACGGCAACCGTAGGCGCTTCATAGCGCTCCTCCCGATCCTGGGTCGTCTTATAAAATGTGATCGCTTTCTCTATCTCCTCCTTGCTGCCATAATGCTGTTCAAAAAATGGAGCGAAGACTTTTTCATCCAGCCTCAATTCCACATCCAGAGAACGGCTGGCGCTCAGATGCTTTATCCCATCTAGTTTTCCAATATCCGCCAGCAACCTCTCAACATCCCTCTCAAACTTTCCCTTCTCCTCTTCTTCCTCGTCTGTCGGATAGGTATGCAATACAAAATCGTTAGGAAGATAGTGTTCCACATAATGCTCCAATTTTAAACTGCCAAGAAAGGTATTTGCCATCAGAAATGCCATCGTCCCCATAAAGAGGGAGGCAAATACCAGAAAGGCCCGCTTTTTCTCACGGAATACATTGCGAAACGCCATCTTGTACAGTTTCCCTCCGCTGGTAGTCTTTTTCGATTTCGCCTTCACCTGCTTCCCCTGATATTTCAACGCCTCCACCACCGAAACCTTGGCGGCCAGCTTCGCAGGCTTCCTGCAGCTGATGGCAACCGTCAGAATGGCAAATAGAATCGTCCCACCATAAATTAACGGATGAAAGCTCATATCCCTGGGCAGGGCTGATGCATTCCCGCCTCCAGAATACATTCCCATGGCAACCGGCATCAGGAAAAAAGCCACAAATGTTCCCAAAAGGATTCCCAGAGGAATGCCCAGCACCGAGAGCCTTCTAATCTGCAGTTTGACAATCTGCCTGATCTGGGATGGGGATGTGCCGATGGTCTTCAGCATGCCGTAGAATCGGATATCCCTGGTGACGGAGATATACATTACATTATAAATCAGCAGGTATCCGCTGAGCATAATCACCAAGCCGATCAGCCCCAGCGTCAGGCTCATGAAAAATACCGTATCACTGTTTTCATTCTGGATGTCGTATGAAGAATCAAACTTCTGCCCCTCTCTCAATGCAACAGACTTCTCCAATTCCTCTAGAAGTTCCCCCGCTTTGCCCATTTTAGAGGACAGGCACAGCATGCCATCCCTCTCCGCGGAAAGCCCTCCGCTCTTCATGTAGTTCTCCGAAACCATGCCCAGAAACTTGGAGGAGGACATGGAGTAATCCCTGAACCATCCTGACAGCGTGAAATGAAGTTCCCCCGCTTCTGACTGCAAGGAAATTTCCATCCCCTCCTCCGGCTCCTTAATGCCCAGTGCCTCCAATCCACCGAGAGAGAGCATCAGTTCCTGCCTCCTTCTGGGATAATTCCCTTTCAGATCACTGAGCGCCGGCGTAAGGTTCTCCTCAAACTCCGTCCTATCATAATAACCTAAGAGAAAATTTTTCTCGCCGGAGGAATCCGTGGCAGAAGCCACCGGGACCTGAATCCCCGCAGCATGGAGATTCTCTGCCTTTTCTGCCTGCTTTTTCTGCTCTGCCGATGGCTGATTCAAATAGATTGATGCTTTCGTCCCCTGCTCCCGCAACATCATGGTATTCATATTCCGGGCAAGACTGAATCCTATGCTAAAAATCGTGGTAAACATAAACGTCGTCAGCACAATGGCAAGAATAGCGAAGAAATTCCTTGTCCGATTCTGGCGCAACGCCCTGTCGCTCAGCTTCTTCACAACAGATTGATTATTATTCTTTAGCATGGACGATCACCTGCCTCCACCCTGCCATCTTCAATGCGGATCATCTCGTCCGCCATCAGGGCAATTTCTTCATTGTGGGTAATCATGACGATGGTCTGATGAAATTCCCGGCTGGTCACTTTCAACAGGGAAATCACATCCATGCCGGTCCTGCTGTCAAGATTGCCCGTAGGCTCATCCGCCAGGATAATGGCCGGCTTGGATGCCAGCGCCCTGGCGATGGCAACCCTCTGCTGCTGCCCGCCGGACAGCTGGTTCGGCATGGCCGTCAGCTTCTTTTCCAGCCCCAGCGTCTCAATGATATGATCCACATATTTCCCGTCAATATCCGAGCCATCCAATTCAATGGGAAGCACGATATTCTCATAGACATTGAGTATGGGTACCAGATTATAATTCTGGAAAACAAACCCGATATTCCTCCTGCGGAAAATCGTAAGCTGCTCGTCATTCATAGAAAAAATCTTCTTACCCGCCACCGTCACCCTGCCGGAATCCGGTCTGTCAAGCCCGCCCAGCATATTCAGCAAGGTGGACTTTCCGCTGCCCGAAGTGCCGATAATGGCAACAAAGGCACCATCCTCTATCCGGACAGACACATGGTCCAGCGCCTTCACCTCGCTCTCCCCGGAACCGTATGTTTTGCATAAATCCTCTGACTCTACAATGCTCATAGCAATCTCTCCTTTATTGCGATTTTTGTTTGCGCCTTCCGCGCATAAGGGAGCTGCACATGCAGCTTTTATTACCCCTTCCATGAACGGCGCAAATATTATCATGTCACTGTAGACGAGTATAGCACGCTCTTCTTACAAACTTATTACACTTTTTATGAACTTTTCCATGCAGATCATATTTTGGTACAGAAGGCAAAATACCCCATTCCCGTGTCAAACAGCAGGCTGTAATAAGGATATCCCTTCGCAAATTCTTCTTCAAACTGCTCCTTCGTCAGAACATGTATCTTCTCAAAACGGTATTCGTCCGCCACGCCAAAGCATGTGCCGATCCGCCCCATCAACTGCTGGGAAAGCTGTTTTGCCGCATGAACCACCAGCTGATCCACCTTCTGGAACTGCACGCCCAGCATCGCTCCCACGACCCCCATCACAAGTCTGTCCTCAAATGCCAGAAAAACACGTACCGGCTTGCCATCTTCCGTCCCATATGACATGCGATAGTACGTGCTTTTGCCGAAATCCTCCCCTGCATATCGCTCGCTGACGACCTGCACCTGCAATTTGAAAACCTCCTCTATCACATAGGACACCACGTCCTCCATCCTGCCCGCTTCCTTCCCCACCTTGGCCTCAATCCATTTATTGGCAATCCCTCCCGTAATGGCCCGGTCCTCCACCATGATATGCCCTGTGAGCCAGCCAAGGCAGATTCCCAAAAAATGATGAACGGATTCCTGAGAATAGTCCGAAGTCACCAGATCCTTTTCCAGAGCGGGAAGCGTCATACCCCGCAGATTGTCATGCAGACTTTTGTGCATCTCGTAACCCTTGTATCCGATGGAGCGCATATATTCCTCTTCCTCCGCAAAATGCTTCAGCGTATAATATTTAAAATACTTAATCCCTTCAGCGCATGCCCATCGGCTGCTCTTTTCATCCTGGCTGAGAACTGCCAGTCTGCGTACGATGGAAAAGAGTTTCCGATGTGCCTTGTCAATCACTTCCACTCCAATATTAAACCGTTCATTCCAGTTCACTTGATTTGTCATTCCGTTCTCCTCTTCTATTTTCTTAAGCGTATCTTCACAATAGATTTCCATGTGGAACATATCATTTCACTCATGAGATTGCTGATATGATGAAAATCTTTTTTCGCACTATTATCATATTATAATATTCCGTAAGAAATCTGTGCATGTCCGCTAATAGAAAGGGAAATAATCCGCACATTTTAAAAGCCAGCGGTAAACCTGGCAAAATCTATGAACCAGTGCATGCCTATTGCCATCTGCAAATTCTTTCGTTTCATCGACAGTGCCATAGGCAAGCCAAAAAGCACCCCATTCACCACGCACATCACAACTGCCATGCCGGGCGATTCTAGAAATAAGTCCGGGTAATGAAGCAACTCATGGGGAACTATCATGAGGAGATAAATGCAGACATTCAGAAAACGCCCTTCCACTTTCCCATGAAGCAAATAATAGGCATAAGCCAATAAAAAGAAATGAAATATCACTTCCTCTGCTATGGCAGGCTTAAGGGCAAAAACAGCAGAAGCCAGCACATTTTTAAAATGCAACTGGCCACCTAAGGAAAAATACAATACATTCAAAAATGCTAAGGGGATAGAAGCAACTGCTCCCAATGCAATATACCGAAGGTTACCGGCAATGCCCATCTGTATGGAAGGGTTTTCTACATTGGCCGATTCATACAGCCTACATGCGGCATAAAAAGCAGCCATCACGCAAAGGCTCGTCATGATAATATCCATCGTTCTAGGATCGCGCAGCAAGGAAACCAAGCATACTGCCCCAAGGAGCAAAGACGCAACCACCTGTTTCCAGCGAAATAATTTCGTCTTGCAAATATAGTAAATGGACAGAAGCAATATCAGAATCTCTGTCCAATTCCAAACTCTGGACATAAAATTATAATAATGAGGGGTGACCCCCAGAGGCAAAACGATTCCCACCACATAAACCAATGCAAATAGGCAAAACGAAATCAAATATCTGCATCCAAAAGAAGCA
>CATKZA010000055.1 GCA_949841235.1 uncultured Clostridiaceae bacterium | reverse complement strand
ACCCCTGCTATAGCGGATTGCAGGTACAGGGCACCGCTAACTCCCCGGCTAGCACGGAAATCTTACAAAATCCTTATGCCAGTTTTCTGACACCACCACATATGAAAAGGGTTTTGCAACCCCAACTTTGCATTATTATATCCCTTAGAAAGCTCCCTGTCAAGGCATTTTTCTCTTCCTCTCACGGAGCCCTCGGAAAAATTCCTGTATCATCTCCTGGCATTCCTCACCGCACTCGCCCGTCACCATCTCTACCTGGTGATTAAAGCGTCGCTCCTGCAATATATTCAGAATGCTCCCCCCGCACCCCGCCTTGGGATTCATTGCACCGATCACTACCTTGGGAATCCTGGCCTGCACAATGGCTCCTGCGCACATGGGGCAAGGCTCCAGCGTCACATACATGACACAGCCCTCCAGCCGCCAGTCCTCCAACTTCCGGCTCGCCTTCTGGATTGCGAGAATCTCGGCATGGGCAAGGGTGCTGTTCCTCTTATTCCTCTGGTTGTACCCCCTGGCGATCACCTGACCTTCATATACAATCACGCAACCAATGGGAACTTCACCAATTTCCCCGGCCTTTCTCGCCTGTTTCAGCGCCTCCATCATATATTTTTTGTTTATTGTCGCTTCTTCATTCATGATTCACCTATTTTTTTCTAAATATTTATAGTATACTATTATTATGAATAGTGATCGTTCATTCATCATAGCGAAAGAATGAAAAAAAGTCAATCATGGGGCATTGAG
Organism: uncultured Clostridiaceae bacterium; assembly: GCA_949841235.1. Lineage (GTDB taxonomy): Bacteria > Bacillota > Clostridia > Lachnospirales > Lachnospiraceae > Butyribacter. The sequence continues at coordinate 7,580 of CATKZA010000055.1, read as the reverse complement.
TGATAGCAATGCTAAGGCTACGCTTCGCAATAACATGCTAAGACATATGGGAAATGAGGCGTAGACATGCAATTTATTTATGAGACAGACAGGCTGAGACTGGAAATCCTTCCCCGGGAACAGGGGTGGGCAGTCTGCCGCTTCTACGAAGAAAATAGGAACTTTCTGGAACCCTTCGAGCCAAAGCGCCCGGATAATTTTTACACAAAGGAATTTCACAGTACCAATCTCGCCTGTGAGCATCGGGGTTTTTTAAACCTTTCCCACATCCGCTACTGGCTGTTTTGCCGAGACGAGCCAGCCAATGCCATCCCCATAGGCTCCATCTGCTTCAATAGCATCCAGCGGGGCGCTTTCCAAAAATGCGCAGTGGGGTACAAATTAAGCCAAACCTCCTGCCACCAAGGCTACATGCTGGAAGCGCTTTCCTTTCTGATCCCCCGCATCCTAGATGAATTAAAACTCCATCGGATAGAAGCCTTCGTGCAGCCTGACAACACTCCCTCCCTTCGTCTGCTGGCAAAACTGGGCTTCCGGGAGGAAGGCTATCTCTCCTCCTATGCGGAAATCAATGGGCAATGGACAGATCATCTGCTATATTCCTATATCAATCCCATAGACAAATGATGAAAAACCGGCAAATCATTGGCCTGCCGCCACTATTGACGTCGAATGTGAATGGTTACGACAGGCTTTAGCGATCAAGGAATGAGCCAGCGCCCTGGGAACTACGCCAGTTCCATCAGCCAGTATCCAAAGGCTCCCTGCTGCCTTCCAAACTCGCCAATGGACTGGAAGGAATGAAATCCAAACCGAATTGCGTTCTTCTGCTCCCTATCACTGTATATGCCGGGAACGCCCAGCATGTATTTTCCCATCTCCTTCTGGCAGAAAATCAAATGGCGATAGCAATAATAGCCATGGAGCAAAAATCTGTTGCCCGACAGAGACCAGTACTTCATGGGCAGACAGCCAATATCCTGCAATTCCAAGCGAACGCATTCCGAACCCTTCTCCTCTGGAAATGGGCGCATGGTGGGAAAACTCAATAAAATCCTCTTTCCATAGTCAACGTTCTGGCGTTTAAACGGACAGACACCGCAGATCGCTTGCATCTGCAGCTGGGATGTGTCAGCGGTCTCTGCGCCATCTACCCTTTCCTTTTTCTGCCCTTCGTCTCTTCTCTCCCCCGTCTCATGCATGCCCCCCCTGCCGCCACTCAGCCCTTCGCTGATCACGGCAGTTTCCCTTTCCGAACTTCTGCCCTTCTCCTGTAATTGTTCCACCCCGCCTTCCGCAATGTCCTGTACCTTTTCCTTTGCGGCAATCTGCATCCCTCCTCGTTCTTCCCCATCGGCCTTTTCATCTTCCTGAATGAGTCCCTCCGATTGTTCCTCCGCCTCTTCCCTGGAAGCATCTTCCGTCCTTCCGGAATCTACCCCGGCGGACATCTCTTGCCCTATTCCCTTTTCCTCATCTGCTAATCGCCCATCAGCAATCCTTTCTTCGCCCTGTCCCTCCAGTGACCAGTTTCCCAGATAGATGCTGTCATTTTTCCAGGAAGTGGCAAAATAATAGTCCCGATTCAAGTAGACCAGCAGTCCATCCGCCTCTTCTAAGGATAAATCTGCCCCAAACATACTTCCCACTGCCGTGCTTCCCTTGTAATAGATTTCATTCCCGCTCAAGGACATTTCACCCATGGGAACCGTTCGGATGCCCCCCTCCAGCTGCTTGAACAGATAACTCTGAGGTGGCTTGCTTAGATGCCCATTGCGCAGCTGCACCTGAATCCTACAGTCCTCCCCCCGCTTCTCTATCTTGGCATATCCAACATTTGCCCCCTTCACTCCCCCCTGATACTGATGTATGTATGATACAATTCTCTCATAATGATTCATGCTGCTTCTCCTCCTGATTGACTGCGGTCTACACGTTACTATCTATATTCCACCTGTCCCTCAAAATAGAACCAGCCTTTCCAAAAAATTTGTTACTATTCACGACTTCGCCGTTCATAGTAACCAAAACGCATTTTCAATGCCAACACATTGTTAATATGTGACGCTTTCAGCGCAGAAAATGCACACATTTTGCTCTTTGAAATTTAGTGCGGGCGTGATATAATACCGTATGGTATTGCAGTTAATAGGAAACAATTCAATTTAAGAAAGAGAAAGGAAGATAGAACATGAGCGAAGAATGCAATCACGATTGCTCCAGCTGTTCTGCTGATTGCAGCAGCAGAAGTCCTGAGAGTTTTCTGGAAAAACCCCATGAAAAAAGCAGCATCAAGAAGGTTATTGGCGTTGTGAGCGGCAAGGGCGGAGTAGGCAAATCCATGATTTCCTCCATGCTGGCAGTGAACTTCCAGCGAAAGGGATACCGCACTGCCATCCTGGATGCGGATATCACAGGTCCCTCCATCCCCAAGGCATTTGGCATCACTGCCAGAGCCACTGGAAACGAGAGCGGAATCGACCCAGTGGTGACGAAAACCGGCATTCAGACCATGTCGGTAAATCTTCTGCTGGAAGACACCTCAGACCCGGTGATCTGGCGAGGCCCGGTCATTGCAGGAACCGTGAAACAATTCTGGCAGGATGTGATCTGGACGGACGTGGATTACATGTTTGTAGATATGCCGCCGGGAACCGGTGACGTGCCGCTTACCGTATTCCAGGCCATTCCCGTGGACGGCATTGTCATCGTCACCTCCCCCCAGGAATTGGTGTCCATGATCGTGGGAAAGGCCGTGAAGATGGCGCAGATGATGAATGTCCCCATCTTAGGCATCATTGAGAACATGAGTTACGTGGAGTGTCCGGGATGCAGGGAGCATATTAAAGTATTCGGCGAGAGCCATGTGGAAGAAGTGGCTGCCCAGTACGAACTGCCCGTCTTGGGCAAAATCCCCATGACGCCAGCCATCTCCGCCGCCAGCGATGCAGGCGACGTGGAGAATCTGGACGATGGGAACTGGTTTGACCAAGCGGTGAAGGCCATCGAAGCCATAGGATAGCAGACCCATCATTTTTTTGCGCCTGATCCAAGATCTTGCCCGCCTCGGCAAAATCTTGGATCAGGAATAATCCTCCGGCGCATAATCGGAAATATCAATAATATACTTAAACTTCTTTGCCAATGCGGGGACAAACCGAAACAGCTGATCCAGCGTAGTTCCCTCGTCAACTAGAATGACTACGAAATCCCCATAATACTCCTCCATAATGGAGAACAGCCTGGTTATGGTCGGAAACAGCAAGTCCGATGCCTCCTCGATCAGCAGGCAATTTCCCTTCAACTGACTGCGGAAACTGATCAAATCCATCCTATTAATCTGATTAGCATGAATCTTGGCAATCCTGCCCTGGGATAAGTATCCCGTCTCCTTCATTACCCTCACAATCTGCTTTGACACTCCCACAATCCTCTCCGAGCCATCCCCCATCAGCACAAAATGGGAGGGGTCTAATTCCCCGGCAATCAGTTTGAGAACATTTCCAAAGGATTGCTGCAAGGCTCTGGTGGTGGGCAAATCTTCATAAGTGATCTCAGGCATCTCCATATACTCCGTCTCCACCACCGGAATATCCGGAGCCTGATACCCCTCCAACCCGGAGGGCTGCTCCGGAACCGGCTCTTGGGCTGAGTAGGATTCCTCGGTTCTCTCCCGGACAAGCACTCCCTCCTTGGAAACGGATGCCTCCTCTTCCAGCATTCCCCCTTCCCCTTCGTGATATAAGGACGGCTCTGGCTCCTGAGGCTGGGATGGTTCTTCCGGCTCGGGATCTCTAATCTCCTCCTCCATCAGGTTTTTCAGAGTTTCCGTATCTTGCCTAGCCGTTTCGGCAATCTGTCCCTGGCCGAGATCCCTCTGGATCTCTTCCGTTTCCTCCTCCAACATCTTTGTGAGTGCGTGTTCTCTCATCTCTTCATCGTTAACGGCTTCCGGAGCAACGTCCTCCTTGTCCTGCACTGCCACGTCATCCTCGGGCTGAATTTCCTCTATATCCAGTGGAATGTATCCCTTTCCAATATTTTTCTGCACAGCCTGGGTCATCCTGTCTACCACGTTGCTGGCAAAATTAGAGGTGTCATGAATCACCGTTACCGCCTTTTCCTTTAATTGCTCCTTGTGTTCCATCTCATAGATGGCGGCAATTTCCTTCGCCAAATCCTGGGTGATCCCCATGCCTGACTGGGAATGAGGTACAAAGCCAATCTTCACCTCGTCCTCGCCCCCGGATTCCCGAGAATTCTCCCCACTGTCCAAAGTTTCTTCCGGCTCTGCCTTTTTAACGGCGACAGGCTTTGCTTTGGCAACGGCGGGATTTGTTCTGGCAACAGCGGGATTTGTTCTGGCAACGGCGGGATTTGTTCTGGCAACAGCAGACTCCGGCATCTCTTCCATAGTATCCATTTGCGGGGAAGCCCCACTAGTTTCCGTTTCTTCCCCTTTCGGGGATGCATCCCCTGCAACCTGTCTCTCCCTCCTTTGGGGGTTCGCCCCATGATCCAAATAAACCCCATGTCCCGGCCGCTCCATCCGCTCCAGATTTTCAGCCTTTACCAGACGTTCCACCATTTCTGCCGTGGAAAGCTGCTCCTTCCCTGACGTTCCGCCGTCGGCATCTTCCTCTTTCTTTCCTATTTTGAACAATCCTGATAATTTGTGGATTCCATCCTTTGCCTTTTGGGACAAATCCATATCCCCTTCGGCAAAATCATCCTCATAATCATCCACGAAATCATCCTCCTGAGAAGTTTCCCTCTTTTTGCGATCCTCCTCGCCCGAAAGTTCCTCCTCATGCCCTTCCCCATGCTCTCTCTCGGCATGCCTTCCTTCCCTGTGCTCCTCCTTCTTATGCGCCTTCTTTTCCCTGATAAATTCCTTCAGATCCGGCAGGGAACCCGTGTCCTCCGGATTGGGTTCCTCTTTCTTCGGCACGGTAAAATCCCTATCGTCATAATAGGGCGCAGAATCATCTTCTTCTAAATGGTCAATCAGAATCCTGGCCCGCTCCACAATCTCCCCGGTGCCAAACCACAGGATAATATCCTCGCATTCCTCCTTGCACTCTTCCCGTCTCCCGGCACGGTGATATAGTTTTGCCAATTCATAGGCCCATTCCTCTATATACTCTTCCTCCTTGAGTTCCCGCAAAATATCAATCAGTCTGTCCATGGAAGCCCCCGATGCCTTGTCCAAGCGGTATCTCAAAATCAGGGCATCCCGGGCATTGGGATTCATTCTCACGAACTCCTGATAATACGCCTCCGCATCATTCAAAGCATTCGTCCTGATGGAAAGGTAAATCAAGCGATACAGAACCCTCTTGGTGTGGGAACGGCGATAGATGCGCAGATAGGTCGCCTTCGCCGCATCATACTGCTCTGTCTTGGTATAGACTTCCGCAAACACCTTCAAATCGCTGAGCGCCCGCACCTGACGCATATCAATAGTCTGGATTACCGCCAGTGCCTTTTTATATTTTCTCTCATCCACCAAATGGTGTACCTGCGCAATCCTGATTGCTAATTCATACTGTCTCATGCCAGCCTCCCCATCTATCTAAAATAACTACTGTAAAATTTTTCTCTTCTATCCTTCGCTGTAGCAAACTTCTTCCTTAGCCGCCACGCCCGATCCTCCAACTCGCAGATCAGAACTCCCTCTCTGCCGGAAATCTGTCCCAATATATTGCCGATGCAATCCACCGCCATGCTGTCCCCGGAATAAAAATCCCCATCCCGCTCTCCCACGCAATTCACCCCCACCACATAGGACTGGGTCTCTATCGCCCTGGCTCGGAGAAGGGTTTGCCAATGGGCGCTGCGTATGGCGGGCCAGTTGGCAATCACCAGCATCACATCCGCCTTTCTGGCCGCTATATGAAATATTTCCGGAAAACGCAGATCGTAACAGATAAATAAAGCCACCTGCCTTCCCAGATACGGAAATGTAACCACTTCTCCACCCTGCTGATAGGTTTCATGCTCCTTTCCATAGGAAAAAGGATGCAGTTTGGCGTACTCCCCCACCTGTTCCCCCTGGGCATTGATCACCGTAAATAAATTCCTGCCCCGCTTCTCCCCGGGTGAGGGCAGTGCCGCCCAGCCGTAGGCAATGCCAATGCCATATGCCCGCGCCATGGACATGACTTCCCCCTTGGTGGCAGAACAGAACTCGCTTTCCCCCACCCTGTCCAAATTCATGGAAAAGCCAGTGAAAGCCATCTCCGGAAAGACAATCACGTCACATCTTCCTCCGGCCGCTTCCGACACCATTTTCTCCGCCTTCTTCAGCGAAGCCTCCCGGTTCTCCCAAACCATATCCCACTGCCCTAATGCCACCCGCATAACAATCCTCCCTCTCGCCCATAAATGTTCATTCTTACCTCTCCAGTTACTAGTACAACGAACATTAAGTAACTGGCATCTTCGCTTGTCCGCACACAGCAACTGTAACTAACATTATACTGGTATTCCCTTCATAATACAATAGACAACACTCGCAAAAAACGTCATTGATTTTGTTGCTTTTTACACTTCGATATCAGTCGAGGTTTTTGGGCATAATTCACGCTAAAGGTATGAGTTTTTCGGTGCCATTTCGCATGTTTTATGCAAAATGCGTGCAGTTCGACGCTGGAATCGTCACGTATTGACTAATCAAAGGCTCGATGGATAATAAGATATCATCTATTCACATCGACTGTGAATAGTAAGGTTTTGGTCGCCATGGGCGGCGAAGCCGTGATATAGTAACTTGATTTTTTTATGGGGCATGTTATAATTTCAATAGTAGGCATTTTTGCCAAATATTGGAGCAACCCGAAAACCCGACAACCCGCACTGCCGTCACGCATCTCATGCGACATGATACCGCAGTGCAGAAATGAGGAAATGTATGAAAATTCAATCAGTATTTGATGATTCTTTCGCCACCTATGGACAAGTATTAAAAGGATATGACTTCACAGAACTGCTGGACACGCTGGCGGCCAATTCAGAGAAACCAGAGGACAGCGTGATCTACGTCCCCTCCGTGGATGTGCTGGAATCCACTGCCATATACCAGCAGCTGCGGGATAACGAATACGGTGGCATGCCCATCCAAATCGGCTACTGCAACGGCACGAACACAAAACTCAACTGCTATGAATACCACAGGGATAGCGAGATTGACGTGGCGGCGGACGATGCCATCCTCCTGGTAGCCCGCCAGCAGGATATCGTGGACGGCAAGATTGACTCTGCCAAGACAGAGGCCTTCCTCTGCCCCAAGGGTACCGGCGTGGAACTCTTCGCCACCACCCTCCACTATGCACCTTGCAGTGCCAAGAAAAATCAGGGATTCCGAGTAATTATCGTACTGCCCAAAGGCACCAACGAGGAAAAGCCTGACATCACTCCAAAGAACGATGAAGATGCCATGCTCCGAGCCCGGAACAAATGGCTTGTGGCACACCCGGATGCCCCGGAGGCAAAGGATGGCGCCCACGTAGGCATCACCGGCGACAATGTGGATATCAGCGATAGCATATAATCCATCTAAGCCATGCAATGCGATGTCA